>CAZTFJ010000188.1:0-6191 GCA_964612255.1 uncultured Rikenellaceae bacterium
TGGCCGATACCGCATTGAAAACTGCTGATGCGGGTTACTTAACTCGTCGTTTGGTTGATGTTTCGCAGGATGTAATTATCAATGAGGAAGACTGTGGTACCCTTCGCGGACTTGTGGCTACTGCCATAAAGAAAAACGAAGAAGTGGTTGAAACACTATACGAGCGTATACTGGGTAGAACCACTGTACATGATGTTTACCATCCGCTAACAGGCGAACTAATTGTTTCTGCTGGTGTAGAACTTACCGAAGAAATTGCATCGCAAATAGCAGAATCACCCATTGAACAGGTAGAAATCCGTTCGGTACTTACTTGCGAATCGCGCAAGGGTGTTTGCTCCAAATGCTACGGTCGTAACTTGGCAACAGGCCGAATGGTTCAAAAAGGTGAGGCTGTGGGTGTTATTGCAGCACAATCGATTGGTGAGCCCGGTACACAGCTAACACTTCGTACTTTCCACGTTGGGGGTACTGCATCAAACATTATTGCCGACTCAAGAATAAGCTCAAAATATGATGGCCGAGTTGAAATTGAGGAACTAAAAAGTATAACTAAAAAGGATGAAACGGGTAAAGAAATTCAAGTGGTAATTGGGCGTTTGGCTGAGTTGCGCATTGTGGATAAGAATACCGGAATTAACCTTTCTACTCATAACATCCCTTACGGCTCTAACTTGTACGTAAACGATGGCGATGAAATAACCAAGGGGCAAGAACTTTGCGACTGGGATCCATGGAATGCTGTAATTATCTCAGAGCTTGATGGTACTGTTGCTTTTGATGCCGTAATTAAAGATCTTACTTATAAAGAAGAATCTGACGAGCAAACAGGATACCGTGAGAAAGTAATTGTTGAATCGCGAGATCGTACAAAGAACCCTGCCATTAAGATTATGAAAGGCAAGGATATCCTGAAATCGTATAACCTTCCAGTAACCTCGCATATTATGGTTGAAGAAGGAAAGGCGGTTAAAGCTGGCGATGTGCTTGTTAAGATCCCTCGTGCTATGGGTAAATCTGGTGATATCACCGGTGGTCTGCCTCGTGTTACAGAACTTTTCGAGGCGCGTAACCCATCTAACCCCGCAGTAGTTTCTGAAATTGATGGTGAAGTGTCGTTTGGTAAGGTTAAGCGTGGTAATAGGGAGATTATGATTACTTCGAAAACTGGTGAGGTTAAGAAGTACATGGTACCGCTATCAAAGCAAATCCTTGTTCAGGAAAACGACTACGTAAGGGCCGGTATTCCATTGTCCGATGGAGCAATTACTCCCGCTGATATTCTTGGCATAAAAGGTCCCACAAAGGTACAGGAGTACATTGTGAATGAGGTGCAAGAGGTTTACCGTATGCAGGGTGTGAAAATTAACGATAAGCATTTTGAAGTTATTGTTCGACAGATGATGCGTAAAGTTGATATTGATGACCCAGGTGATACTCGTTTCCTTGAGAAGCAGATTGTTGATAAGTGGGAGTTCATGGAGGAAAACGACTGGATTTTCGACAAGAAGGTTGTTGTTGATGCGGGTGCTTCATCGCTGCGTCCTGGCCAGATTGTAACTGCTCGTAAACTTCGTGATGAGAACTCAATTCTTAAGCGTAAGGATTTAAAGCCAATAACAGCTCGCGATGCAGTGCCAGCTACCTCAAATCAGGTGCTACAGGGTATTACCCGAGCAGCATTGCAAACCAGTAGCTTCATGTCGGCAGCTTCGTTCCAGGAGACTACAAAAGTGCTTAACGAGGCAGCTATCCACGGCAAAGTGGATACTCTTCAGGGACTGAAGGAGAACGTTATTTGTGGCCACCTAATACCTGCTGGTACTGGTCTGCGCGATTTCAACAGTATGGT
This sequence comes from uncultured Rikenellaceae bacterium, assembly GCA_964612255.1. Taxonomy (GTDB): domain Bacteria; phylum Bacteroidota; class Bacteroidia; order Bacteroidales; family Tenuifilaceae; genus Perlabentimonas. The sequence goes on from CAZTFJ010000188.1 coordinate 1,853, forward strand.
AGTTTACACTAAGGAAGAGCAGGATATGATACAACAGGCTAACCAATCTGTAACTTCTAAGATTGAAGAATAGTCGTATAATCCCATAATATTTGAGAAAGCGAGGGCAATTTGCCCTCGCTTTTTTTTATCTTTAGCGAATAAATCATATAATTACTATCGTTATGACTGAGAAAAAAAACAATTCCCTGAATATTGAGCTTACAGAGGACGTGGCTCAGGGCAACTACGCAAATCTGGCAATCATAACCCATTCAGCATCTGAGTTTATCCTCGATTTTGTAAGGGTAATGCCTGGCTTGCCCAAGTCGAAGGTACAAACACGTGTGATTTTGACTCCTGATCATGCTAAGCGTTTGCTTATGGCTTTAAAGGATAATATTACGAAGTTCGAGAGCAATCATGGTCCCATTAAAGTTGGTGAAACAAATTCCGGGGTTCCGCCATTCCCTATGAACTTTGGAGGCGGTCAGGCGTAATATTTAGCTGGGAGTTTTACCTTAGCTATTCCTTTTCTTCATGAAAGGCGCATCTGTCGCGAGTTAATTTGTTTGCCCTGCTTTCGCCCAGATTCCTGGCCGTTTTTAAGTGGGAGCAACCTTTATTTACTTTTCCTCCGCGGATGTTGGCAATACCAAGCAGGTAGTGTAGCTCTGCATTGCTTGGTTCCTTTTCTAGAAGCATCTCCATATCGCTAATTGCACCACCAAAATCGGATTGTTCGAGTTTGGCCTGCGATCGAAAAAAAAGTGCATTACGATTTGTGCTATCAATCTCTAATACCTTGTTGAAGTCGGTAATGGCTCTACGATAATCGTATGTTTTACTGTATACCTGTCCCCTTAAAAGATATGCTTTAGCGTTGGATGGCGCAATGCTAAGTAACTTAGTTAAGTCTTTAATAGATAATGAGTTTTGGTTTACAGAGGCGTAAACTTCAGCTCGGTTAAGGTAAGCATTAGCATTCAATGGCGATAATTCAATGGCTTTGCTATAATCGGCTATTGCTTGTTGGGCTTGTTTAAGTTCGGCATACGATTGGCCACGGCAAAAATAAATAACTGCCAAACTCGGATCTTGTCTAATGGCAGCCGTAAAGTCGGCAATCGCACCAACAAAATCGGAGCGTTTGTGTTTCTCCAAACCGGAGTTAAACAGATTTTCAACTGTTTGCGCGGTTGTGGCAGAAAATACAATAAGCAAAAAAAGTATGAGTTGTATTTTTTTTACCATTTGCGTTTGGGAGGGGGTGCATTCTCTTTGCAAAACTCACGTATTAAGAACTGTGTTTCTACTTTACCCATCTCAAGGGCTTTATCCAAATCAATACATCCATTCTTCTTTAAACCCATTAAAATCTTAGACAAGCCCCGATAGTAGTATGCTTCGGAATTGTTTGCATCAAGAATAATAGCCTGGTTTAAATCCATTATGGCACCTTTCAAATCGTAAACGTCAACACGTGTTCTTCCTCGGTTTACATATGCCATAACAAATCTGGAGTCGATACTAAGAGCTTCGTTGAAGTCGGAGATGGCTCCTTTATAATCTTTTAGATACGACTTGGCTAAACCACGGTTGTTGTAGGCCATGGCAAATTGAGGAGCTATTTTTACCAACTCATTAAAATCTAAAACAGCTCCCTGGTAATCTTGAATTTGCATTTTTGCATTGGCGCGATAAAAATAGGCAATGGCAAAACGAGAATCTATCTCTAAGGCTTTTGTATAGTCGTCAATGGCTCCTTGGAAATCTGATAATTTCACTTTGGATTCACCTCGAAAGATATAGGCATGCTTATTTAACGGATCGAGTTCTATGGCCTGATTGAGGGTGGTTATAGCCTCTTGGTAATTCTCTTGTTCATGCTGGAGATTTGCTTTAAGCATAAGTTCCTGACTAGTTTGCGCAAACAAAACGTTGCAAACCAAAAATAGGAGTAGAGTGGGTAAGATTTTATACTTCATTGTATAGTGAGTAAGTCTTTAGTTCTTAATGTTGATAAATGTATTATGATGTATAAATTATTGTTTTGCCTTTCGGTTTTTTCTTCTCCGCTTTATCCGTATCGTAATCCAAATAATTGATGCAGTGATTATCCAAAGGGGCCACAAGGCAAAAACAAAGATTGTAAAGGATATAAAACCGTGCCAACCTTTTCCAAAAGCCCGCTTAATGCGTTCGCCAAAACTATCTATAGGTTCTGGTTCATACTTAAAGTCAATTTTTTGGTAAATATGCAGATCCACGGTACTGTAATCAATCCTATTGTTCAAATACCTTAGCCTGCCCTCAACCGATTCAATATCTCCTCTAATATCGGCCAACTTGCTTTCTATTCGAAGTATATCGTCGATGCTGTTGGCGCGTTTTAGCAGATTGATAAACTTTTGCTCCACCTCGCGCTGATTCTTCAAGCGGCTTTCAATGTCGATATATTCTTCAGTTACATCGGTGCTTTGTATGCTTTGGTTCTCAATGTTTATAGCAATGTTATGTATGCCCTCAATAAGTGGATCAAGCGAATTTGCCGGCACCCTAATGCTCATATTATTTACAATACGATGATCGTAGTTATTTAGGTTTTCAGAAGAAATCCAGGCGTTGTGGCGTTTAACAATTGTGTCGAGTTCAACGTAAGCCTTATCGTAGTTTTCTACCTCAATTGATAGGCGAGCGTTGCGTATTATCTTTTGAGAGGAAAGGTTTTGCTGACCGGATGGGCTAGATTCGTTGCCTCTAATACTTTGTGCTGGCATATCCTGCGCCATTCTCAAGTTTGGCTCAGCCTCAGTAGCAATAGAGGCCATGTCGAGCTTCTCGCTGCCAGACTTGCAACCCCATATAACGCTAGCCATTGCTATGATTAGGAATATTTTTTTCATAATGCCCATTTTAGTGCAAGTTAGCAAAAAATGTGTTTTATCGAATTCAATAATTTGTATTTATCAAACTAGTGCAAACCAATGTCGAGTATCAAAGTGTAAACCAAACGTTAAAATATGGCTCATATTATTTGTAAAAATTGTTTTGGAATGCATTAAAGCTGGAGCGTTTTAAAATAATCCTAACCCAAACAGCATGTAAAAAGCCAATGCCGTATCCAAATAGTTGAATCCAGGCGGCAGGGATACTGAGGGCAGCAACTTGTAGGTTTTTGTTTATGGTCAAAGAGTTTAAAAATATTAGCAAAGAGTAAGTAAGGGGAATGATAAGCGAGTAAAAGAAAAAAACGCTTGTTACAATAAATAGCAACATGGCCAAAACAAATGCAGAGGGTAGTAGGTGAACAAGTTTTAGGCTGCCCGGGTGGAGTAAATTTAGGTTTATACGGGCAATACCTGAGTTATACACCTGTCGGTAGAACTTACGAAAATCGGTCCGGCGCTTATGGTAAACGTAGGCCTTTGGAAAAAGTCGAGTGCCGAAACCTGCCTTTAGAATTCGTATGCTAAAATCGATATCCTCGCCAAACCTAAGGGTTGAGAAACCCTTGGTTTCATCAAAAACCTTGCGCGATATTCCCATATTGAAGCTGCGAGGGTAAAACTTATCAAGCCTTTCTTTACCTCCTCGAATTCCTCCTGTTGTGAAAAATGATGTCATGGAGTAGTTAATGGCTTTTTGAATGGGTGTAAACGATTCGTGAGCTCTGTCGGGGCCACCAAAAGCATCTACTGGCTTAACCCTTAGTTCATAATCAACCTCACTAAGATAGTCCTTTGGGATAATGCAATCGGAGTCGAAAAAGATTATGTATTTGCCCTTCGATTTGTTGGCGCCGAAATTCCTAGTAGTTCCTGGACCAGTGTTTTCTTTAAAGTGATATTGAATACTAAGCGCACTGCTATATTGCTCAACAATGTTTTTGCAAGGATTTTTTGAGCCATCTTCAACAATTATTATTTCAAAATCTTTGAACTCTTGCTTGGTGAGGCTTTGTAAAAGTTCGTCCACTTCATCGGGTCTGTTGTATACAGGTATTACTAGGGAGTATTTTGGTTGATGCATAGCAGTTACTATAGTTTAGTACAAAGATAATGCTTTGAATTATATCTTATTAATATTACTTGCTGGTTGCCACTAATTATGCCTCACTGTAACGACTTCAATTTTTAAATTTAGGTTTATGGAAAAGATTATTAAATCATATTTATATGGAATTGTGCTAGTTATAGGAAGGTTGAACAAGGAGGGAAAAACTTGCTAACAACAAGGTGGCTTGAATAATTATTGGTTGCGAAAGTTAGAGGAAGCGTATGTATTGATGATCCAGCAAAAGTAAAGTGTTTGATTTTAAGTCATTTGGGAGAATTTTATATCAGATGCCTTTTCTGTG
>CAZTFJ010000189.1:0-6159 GCA_964612255.1 uncultured Rikenellaceae bacterium
TTTATCGCGCCAATAAACCCGACAGCGCTCTGGTTTACTTTTATGGTGCTGAGGATATTAGGGACGGGTCGGCCAGCATTTGGCTTGCTCGCTGTTATAGTGTGCTAGGCAATAAAACCAAAACCTTTGAGTATCTTGAGAAGCACCTAGCATCTCAAAACAAAGAGTTTGAATCAGCCATAAAACTCGACACTGCTTTTTTAGCAGTTAGCAATGATGCCAGATGGAGCGAGATATGGCTACAAGAATGGTACAACCGTAATGAGCTGCTTGCAGCAGAGGTAGCCTACCACTTTTCTTTAGGCGAATGGGACTTTGCACTAGATTTGCTAAACGAGCGAATGGACGGACGAAAGGCTCGGCACTCTTTTTACGCTTTGCGTGGTAAAGCATTTTATAACGTTGGGAGCTACAAAGCAGCCGAAGCCGACTTTGCCCAAGCCTTAAAACGAAATAGACGTAACCACAGCTACATGTTTTGGCTAGGCAAAACGCTACTGGCGAAAGGAAACCATAAAAAATCGGAACGATATTTTTCGCAAGCCATAAAACAATCGGGTGGCGAACCAGAGTACTATAAATACAGGGCTATGGCATTCGCTAGTAACCAAGAGTATCAAAGGGCATACAATGACATTAAACATTACCTCCAATTTTATCCTAATGATAAAAAGGCGCAACTCACTAATATTGATATATCGATACAGCTGGGCAGAAACATCGATGCGTTGCTAACTATTAACAACCTAATAAAGCGTGAACCAAATATTTGGGAATACTACAAAACCCGAGGGTTGATTTATCTAAAATCGAAAAACTGGGAAATTGCAGAGCTAGATTTTTCGAAAGCCATTGAGCTGGGAGGCGGAAACGACAAGGAATTATTCCTACACCGAGGGAATTGCCGGTTTTATCAAAATAAAACGAATAAAGCCTGCACCGATTGGGAACAGGCCATTGAGCTGGGCAGTTTTTCTGCTCAGGAACTTGTTTACAAAAACTGTAAAAGGTAAGATTTTAAATTAGCTCAAGCGTTTCACTTGGTATCCACCCCTTATTGCCGTCGGCAATACGAATTTCAACCCACTCTCCTATAGCTTTGGTGATTTCAACTTTTGTTCCGGAGTGTATAATAAATAATTCATTTGCCGACTCACCCGGTGAACTCTTAACCGTTACAACTGGTTGGAATATTATAGCCTGATTACGAAGTGTTGCTCGCTCCTTTTCCTGTATGCTAAAAAGAATAGAAAATACAGCAAAAATAATTGTAAGCAGGCCTGTTGAAAAGGCAACACGCTTTGTTCGTGGGTTAAACGAAAACCAAAACACCAGCGCAATGGCTAAGGTAGCGGCAATCCAGAACAGGCTTACCCAAGCCCATCCGTTGCTGGTAAGAACCCCTCTAATACCTCGATACCACTTTAGCAGAAAAAAAACTGGCAAGGGCTCAATTCGGTCAACAGTATAAGTGCGTGCATACTCAAGGTTAAACTTAATATCTTCGTCATTAGGTTTTAACCTATAGGCTCGCTCATAGTTTAGTATGGCATAAGCAGGCTTCTCAATCTTAAAGTATGAGTTTCCTAAATTGTAATAAAGTTCAGCATTGTGATATCCGCTATCCACAAGGGTTTGATACAACTCGGCAGCCTGTTCAAAATTCGCATCCATATACAATTTGTTTGCCTTGGTGAGCAGCGAGTCGGGTACCATATTGGCACTTAGCCCCAAATTGCCAAACAGTAGAATTATTATAATAAGTCTGTAACGCATATTGCAACAGGTTTCAAAAACAACATTAATAATTTTAAGCGTAGCATTAATTTTTGCTGATGCTACTTTTTAATTGCTTCTTCTAATTTAGATATTAGCGTTATGGCGCTATTATAAAGTTCTCTCATCTGCGAATGCTCTCCTTTGGGCGCGTAACGGGCAAATTCGCAATCTGCAATAATTCTCATAAACTCCTCAATATCTGGTTCATCAACATTGTGTTGTAGCAATGTGGCTCTGGCACTATCGCTAGAGAGGTTTGCCACCGGAATACTGAGCTTATCGGCAATATATCCCCATAGCGCTTTGAGTAACTCTTCATGAAAACGCTCGGAATTTGATAGCTGCAAATGCTTTTGCGCTTCTACCAATCTTTTTCGTGCCATCTTATTTGCACGTCTGGTTTTTACAAGCGAGATATTCTCTAGCAACTTTCGGCGTTGCTGAATCCACCAAAATGCAGCCACAAAAAGTATAACCAAAACAGCCAGTAGCAACATGTACCTACTGCTTCCCATTAGCATTGGAAATCCCTTGCGTAGCTTAATCCCTTCGGTTTTAATAAACCTAATATCTTTTCCAATAAATCGGATATCCTCGCGACCAAATCCTACCATAGGCGTACCAGAGTCTTCCGAACCATCGGCTTCTACCTTTAGCACAATAGGTTTAGACTCTAACGTTTTATACTGCTCCTTCAGCGGATCGAAGTAAGTAAAAGAAACCTTCCCCAAATTAAACTCACCTGGCCCACGGGGAATGGCTACAAACTCGAATGTTTTAGAACCCGTTGCTCCCTGCGATGTGGTATTAATTCTATCGCTGGTGTTGGGGTCGAAAACCTCGATACTACTCTGAAATTCAATTTTGGGGGTTTCAATAAGCCTAAGATTTCCGCTACCAGCAACTCTAACCTTAAGGTTAACCGCCTCGTTGGTTTTGAGTTCCGATTTATCTACACTGACCTCGAAGTTAAAGTTACCTACTGCACCAGTGAACGAGGCCGGTGCATTTGGAGGTAAATCTCTAATTTTTAAGGTTTTTGGATTGCTCTTTAAACGTAACCTAACATTCTGGTATGTACCAAAAAACTCATCGAAAACCGATTGTGGTCTACCGCCTTGTCGTTGAGCCACTACCACCAGTTCAAAAGGGTCTATTTTAATCTCGCCGGTGCGCTGGGGGAAAAGCAAGTACTTTTTTAGTACTCCCATATTGTATATACGACCATTCACATTTACCCGTTGAAACGAAATGTTGTTGGGTGTTTCAACATCCTGATTCCAAAAACCATCAAAAGCGGGAAATTTGAACTCCTCAAAGCCAGCAATGTTAGTACGAGTATATATTGAAAGCGTTGCCAAAATAGGCTGGCCACGATAGGCCGTTTGCCTATCGAACTCAATATCAACAAAAATATTTTCCGATGACTCTTGCTCCGAACTTGGCTGGGCTGGTTCTCCCTGCTGTGCTCTCGATGGAGCCGATTGACGAGTAGTTCCCTTTACCACTTCAATTTCCACAGGATTGGTTTTGTACTCCTTATTCGAAACCCTAGCTGTTGCTGAGCAAATGGTAAATTGCCCCTCCTCTACCGCTTCGAGAATGTAGGTGTACGAAAACTCGTAGGTTTGGGTCATTTGGCCATTCACAATTTGAATGCTGCTACTGGTGGATGTGCTAGGGCCAGCCAAAATGTAGAACTTATCGAACGCGGGTGGGTTCATTTCCTGCGGACGGGCATTGAGCTTAAATACTACCCTAAACTGTTCACCAACCGACACCACATTGGGTGCCGACACGGAAAACTCAACATCCTGAGCAAAAGAAAATGCCCATGATGCCAAGAGTAAAACTAGAACCGTTAGTCGTTTTAAGTACATATTTTAATGTTATTACCAATTCTTCTCAACCTTAACCTTGGCCTGTTTGGCCTTCTCTTTCTGAACTCGTTCCTGCACTTTTTGCTCATTATTACGTATGGCTTCTAGCATACGCTGTGCATCTTGGGGCGATATTTGTTGCTCGCGTGGCTGTTGCTGCTGCTCTTTTTTATCCTTATTCTGTTCGTTTTGCTGATTTTTATCCTGATCCTTATTTTGTTGATCCTTGTTCTCGTCTTGCTTATCCTTACTGTCATCCGATTCGGAATCGTTATTTTTATCCTGATTTTGTTGCTGTTGCTGTTGCTGCTGTTGCTGAAGCATTCGTTGGGCTTGCGCCAAGTTATACTTGGTTTGCATATCGCTGGGATTTTGTCGTAGCGCATTTTTGTATGCCTCTACGCTCTCCTCAAACTTTTGCTGGTTAAAGTAACTGTTTCCCAGGTTATGGTAAACCTTAGCCAAGTTATCGGCAGTGGCTTCGGTGTTTGCCAAATCGGCATACATACTTGCCGACTCCTCGAACTTATCCTGTTTGTATAGGGCACTACCCAAGTTAAAATTACCTTTAAAAGATTTGGGATTAAGGTCCAACGCCGACCGATACGATATCTCTGCATCGATAAACTCACCCTTTTTAAACTCCTTGTTGCCTTTGCGCACGGCCTTTCGCTCAGTTTGAGCTAAAGCCAGCGTTGCGCAAAACGTAAGCAGAATGGTTATTACAGATATGGTACGTATCATTTTTAAAATCAATTTATACCGTTTTTCAAGTTGATGCTAATTACTGCTACTGTCGCCAAAAAGATTTAAACGTTGAATCATTCTGTTTCGGCGCTCAAGAATAAAAAAGTCTATTAAAATCAAAATAAGAGCTAAACCAAAAAGGTATTGAAACTGGTCGTCGTACTCAGAAAAAACCTTTTCTTTAAAAGCCACCCGTTCCATTCTATTAATCTCATCAAACAGTGGCAGTAAGCCTATTTGCGAATTCGATGCTCGTATATATTTACCACCTGTTGTTAATGCTATTTTCGACAGGGTTTCCTCGTCGAGACGGGTTACCACCACATTATCGTCCTTATCGCGCAAAAAGTCGCGACTATTCATACTTACCGGTATTGGCGCTCCTTTAGGCGATCCAATACCAATTGTGTGCACAACAATACCCTTTTCGGCAACCTGCTGAGCTGCTTCAACGGGGCTATCCTCATGGTTTTCGCCATCGGAAATTACAATTATCACCTTGCTGGTCTCTTCCTGTGGGCTAAACGAGTTAGAAGCCAAATTGATGGCCTCACCAATGGCAGTACCCTGCTTGGCAACAATTCCGGGCGAGATTGACGACAGGAACATTTTTGCCGATGTGTAATCGTTGGTAATGGGTAGCTGCACGTAGGCATTACCTGCAAAAACAATTAGCCCAATTCTATCGTTGGCCATTTGATCTACCAGCCTCGAAATGGCTTGCTTTGCTCGCTCAAGCCGGTTGGGTTGAATATCCTGAGCCATCATGCTGTTCGAAACATCCAAGGCAATCATAAGCTCAATACCCTTGCGCTTGGCATCGGTTAGCTTGGAACCGAACTGAGGGCGAGCAGCACCAAAAATCATAGCCGCAAACGCTAGCATGTATATTGTAAACTTTATCCAGCCCCTACGCGGCGAAACACCGGGCATAAGCTGACGGATAATTTCAACATTACCAAATTCAGCAAGTTTTCGCTTTCTGATGATAGATGATAGAAGATAAAGTCCAAACAGTGCTGGAATTACCATCAACAGGTATAGATATTCTGGATTTGCAAATCTAAACATCGGCTTAAGCAATATCTTTGTTAATCAACTTTTTTTACAATTCAAACTACGGTATGCTTCGCAAAACGGTAGTTCTGAGCACTACATCTAAAGCAAACATTAATAGAGCCAACAGGGCAAATCGTAAAAATTCTTCCTTTTTGCGAGTTGTCTCCACCACCTCAATTTTGGTTTTCTCCAACGCATCAATTTGTTCATACACCATGGCCAACCCTTTGCCATCGGTTGCTCTAAAGTATTGACCTCCGGTTATTTGGGCAATTTCGGTTAGCACCTCCTCATCAATCTCAACCTTAACATCTTGCATACGAGTACCAAAGGGAGTTTGTACAGGGTATGGTGCTGTTCCCTGCGACCCAATACCTACAGTGTAAACCCTAACACCAAAGGTTTTAGCAATATCGGCAGCAGTAAGTGGCGCTACCTCGCCCTGATTATTTACTCCATCGGTAAGTAGTATAACCACCTTACTAACAGCATCGCTCTCTTTTAGTCGAGCCACTGCGGTAGCCAAACCAACACCAATGGCTGTTCCATCCTCAATTAGCCCCATTTTGATATCGTTGAGCTGATTGGCAACGGTTACCAAATCGGTGGTGAGGGGGCATTGGGTAAAGCTCTCGCCGGCAAATGTTACAAGCCCAATCCTATCGTTTTTTCGTCCCGACACGAATTGAATTGC
>CAZTFJ010000190.1:0-6065 GCA_964612255.1 uncultured Rikenellaceae bacterium
CATTCCCTATTAGTAGCAACTTGGAAGAAAACGGATACAACATAAATTCATTAGCCCTTACTTCAGATCAAGTTTTGAGCCTATTAAGAAGCAAACCACAAAAAAACCCTAACAATCAATACCAACCGCTAAACATTGAATCACGCAAATACAAATCAGAAAACAATTCGTTGCTGGTTGAGGAAAAAATATTAGGCATAGTAAAGCTATGGACTGTTGTAAAATATTTCTACGTTCATCACACCTTAACCTCTGAGAGTTGGAATGATTTATTGGGTAAATATCTATTCTTGGCTCAAAAAACAGCATCGGATAAAGAGTACTACAAACTCATTCAGGAAATGATGTCGAGCCTAAACGATAGCCATGTTTCAACCTACCATCCCTCCATTCTTAACTTTTCAGATATTTTTGTAGCCCCCATAAAATTCGAATGGATAAATGGAAATGTGATAGTAACAGCCATTGACAACAGCGTGACAGCAGACATTAAAATTGGCGATGAAATAGTAAAAATAAACGGGCAGTCAATTCCAGAAATACTTAACACCGAGAGTAAAGTAATATCGTCAAGCAATAGGCAAGGGCTAATAAACACCGTTATTAACACAATGTATTTTACTGGTGCAAACGGAAGCACCCTACATTTAACAACTAAAAGAGATAACACAAAAACTAACATTGAGATACAAAGAACCACTTACGCATTTCAATTTAAATGATACGGCGACCACCGAGACACAAGCAAGGTGCTAAAAAACAACATTGGATATTTGAATATGGCCATTGCAACCGATGCCAAAGAACTAGAAAACAAGCTTATTGAAATGCAAAACACAAATGGACTTATTATTGATTTAAGAAATTCTTACCCAACAAGTGATTACCATCATTTCTTGCAGATGCTTTATCAAAAGCAAACAAGGCTGAGGATAGATGAAGTACCAATAATTACTGCCAACCATAAAAACAAGCGACAAGCTGAAGAAACAGAATATATTATTGAACCAGACACTTCATATACATATAACAAACCCATTGCGGTATTAATTGACAAATCGATAATAAGCAGGCCTGAAGATTATGCAATTTCGCTAAAACCTTTACCTAATGTCACTTTTATTGGAGAACAAACACAGGGAACTGATGGCGAAATGACAAAAGTACACCTACCAGGTGGTGGGGAAACCTCGTTTACAGGCCAACTTATAAAATTTGGGAATGGTGATAATTTTCAAAGCATTGGAATTATGCCTGACATTAAAGTAGAGCGAACAATTGAAGGCATAAAAAGCAATAGGGATGAAATTTTAGAAATGGCTATTAAAAAATTATCTCAACAATAAAACAAATATTACTGCAAATCCCCAAATCGCTCTATCACCATTGAAAAGCGATTTGGGGATTGAAACATACTGTTAATGATGCTTACTACCCATCCTTCCCCACCGCAGGTAATACAAACACAACAGATTTCATATTGGCCTTTACCTTACCGCCCATAATTAGGCTGGGGGCCGAAATAATTTTCTGTGCTTCCTCAGTAACCTCGCCGCTTATTAGAATTACCACCCGCTCATCAAAATCAAGCTCCTCCTTTAACTTCATACTGATAACATTACCCTTATCGATATAACCTCTAAGTTTTTTGGTTCTCCAGCCAGACCATGGATTTACCTTAACAAGCATACGTTCGGCCAGTTCTAATCCGGCAAAAACCCAAATTTTTTCTAAAAGGATTGGTCTACGGCCTAACTTTTTATGCGAATTGGTTACGTTTAATTTTAAAGTTGTTACTGGCGATTCTGCTGTGTACGAAGCCCAATGCGCACGACCTGTAAGGCTCTCGAATGCTCCAATTACCGTACCCGGCTGAACAACAGTGACTAGCTCTCCATCCTGTTCAACTCGTGCCGACCCACGAACGATAATGTAAATCCCTTCCGATGGATTACCTTCTGCCACGATGCCTGCATCGGCAGGAAAAACCTTCTCGGCAAATAGGTCGGCAAAATATTGCAAATCGGCCTCAGAGAGATTGCCTAACGACGATAACCCGGCAAGGTATCGGAGCGCTTCGGTAGCTTTTATATCAGGAGGGGTATCGTTAATTTTTTTCATCAAGCTTTGGATATTCCCCTCTAGGCTTGCTGCATCGCCGGGTTCGAGCCGCCCTTGCTTCTCAAGCTTCTGGATATTGGTCATTTGATAATTGAGTAGAGAGCGTGAAGCTATTTGGGTTTCAATGGCGTGATCAACCTCGGGGTAAGTCTCTTTCAGGTTTCTCAGAAAGGTTAAACCCATAATACGATTCTCATTAATCTCATCCTCGAGCCCAGTAAGTTTCTCAACCTCTTTTGATATTTCATCGGTCCCGGCCGAAAGGCCAATTATTAGGCTCGATAGGCTTTTTAGGTTCTCCTCGTTGGCCATTACAAACCCCCGGGCGCAGTCGTAGCTAAAGGCAAGCCTACGGTAAAACCGTTTACGCCAAAAACCACCCAGCACCGGCAGAGTTTGCAGCCAAGCCAATACCTTGGGTGTTTGCCACATCTGCTCCAAATCCTTACGCTTGGCAAGCGATATTTTACCGCTAAAATCGAGCAAATGGTCAATCTCGCTCGACATATTCTGCACAGCAGCCGGACTAAGCAACCCCTCGCTAAACTGGCGCCAGTAACTCTCCTTCTCCTTTAGCAGCATCCGTTTACGGGTTTCAAAAAGAGTATCAACATTTTTTGTTGAAGTAATATCATCCGTTGCATTCGGCAAATATTTAGCCACTACATCCCAGTCGGCACCAGCCATAAATCTATTATCTTTTAACTTGGTAATTTCTTTCTCGCCCCCCTTACGAAGCATAGCAACTGTTTGCGACAATAGCTGCATACGGGCAGCCCCCACCCTGGTAAGCCCCAACTTATTAATTAAAAGTTTTATTGTAGTGGCGTTTATAAGCGATGTAAGAAACACAATACCAGCCGTAAGCGAAAGTATTTGGCTACGGATTTCGGGATTGATATTAGCCTCGCTAGCAACAATAAGACCCAGCGCCAACCCAATAGCACCCCTCAATCCGCCCCACCAGGCAATTATGCCATCTTTTGGATTAAGCCCATACCCTATTCGTCGCATAAGCGGATAGAACATAGCCAAAACCAAAGCCCGAACAATTAAAATACCTATGTAAATAAGGATAAGCACAAGAAAATCGCGCCCGGTGTACGATACGCGCAGCGCAATTACAACACCTACAATAAGGAAAATTAGCGTATTGGCAATAAACGCTGCCAACTCCCAAAACTCATGCAGGAAGTGAGCCACTTGCGGACTAATGCGCGTACGCCCTATACCAGCCATCATTATACCAAACGAAACCAGCGCTAGCACTCCCGAGATATGAAAAAAATGTTCTGCCACAAAAAAAGCTAGATAAGCAGCGCTAACAACTACCGTAATTTCGAATAGGGCATCGTTGAAAACCCGTTTGAGCCACGAAACCACAATCCACCCAATTACAACACCCACAGCCACGCCCCCCAGCGCAACTCTAACAAACTCTAAAACGGCGTTGCTACTCTCTGCCGAGCCAGTAATACCAGTAAGAAACACCATAAATATTACAATGGCTGTTCCATCGTTTAGTAACGATTCGCCCTCGATAAGTGTTGCCAACTTTTTGCTAGCACCAACTTCCTTTAGGATAGAAACAACGGCCACGGGGTCGGTTGCGCTAATAATGGTACCAAACATTAGCGCAACGGGCCATGTCCACAACCCTAAGCCAATGTTAAGCACTTTAATAAGCATTACAAATGCACCGGTAAGTACAAGGGCCACAATAATACCCGGTACAGCCAGAATAAATGCATTGGTAAACGATTTTTTGAATGTATGCACGTGCATAGCAAAAGCTGCCTCGAAAATAAGCGTGGGTAAAAAGATATAGAATATCACATGTGGGTCGATATGACCAGCCCAATTAATTGACTCGCCAAAAATATGCAACCCGTTAGTTTCAGTAATGTTAAACATCGATGTAAAAAAGCCTACCCTATAGGCAAGCCCCAAAGCCAAACCAATAAGCAGTAACGAAATGGTGTATGGAATGGGCGATTTGCGTAACCAGTAACGGGTTGCCGTCCCAATTAGCAACGCAACAATGATAAATAGCAACGGCGCCATACTTCCGTGCGAGGTATGTTCAACCGCTTCGGCTCCAGAAACATCCTGCGAGGGCATTACAAAGCTTAGGATATGGGCAAATAAATTGCCAGAATCATAAAGCACCTGCACTAGGTACTGACAAACAGAATCAAAGAAAGAGAACATAGCAGTCGGGTTTTAGGGTAACTTATTAGTTGATATAAAAATATGCAAAAACGGCAAACCAACAACACATAAAACAAAAAACCTTGCCGTAACCGACAAGGTTTTCTAAATTATCTAAAAGCTAAGCTAAATGGGTAAGTTGATTGAAGCCATAGAACTTGAAAAGTTTATAAAGTGTATGGAGTTCATAAAGATTATGGAAACTTAGCACCCAACATTTCTCGTCAGCCCTAACGAGACAAGCTGATACAATCAACATCAAATATCAAATATCAAATAATATTCCAACCGTTCCGCTAAATCCGTCTGCCACATCAACACTAGCCAGCATTCCCTTTTTATAATTCAAATTTCAGCAGCTACCTATAAGCCGCATTATGAATATCATCAACACTTTTTAGCACTTTGGGTGGGTTAAGATATTTAGCCATAAATGCGTATATTTTAAGGCGGGTTTTCTTGGCGTGCATGGTATCCATACGGTCGAACGAATGCCCCCCGGGAATTTCTTTAAAAATCTCGTACTCAAATTTTTTCCCTTCGGCTTTTAATGATTTTATAAGGTGTTCAACCTCCAGCACATTCACATCGTCGTCAATAGTATTGGTATGAATAAGCAGTGGTGTTTGCAACTTGTGAGCATTCCACGCTGGAGAACGACGACGATACTCCTCAACGTTCTCGTATGCCGTTTTGCCAATATGATAGTCGGCAGAGTAGAGATCGCGATAATCATCGGTGTAGTATCCCATGCGGGCAATTAAATCGGATACGGGAACCCCTGCAAAAACGCACTGATAATCCTTTGGATATTCAAACACGTTCATAAGCGATATTAGCCCGCCATGACTCCACCCAATAATGCCAACCCTATTCTTATCTACAAAGTTATAGTTCTCTATCATATAGTTACGACTGGCATAAGCATCTTCAATCTCTAATCCACCATAATCAATTTTTTCGTAATGGCTCTTACCATAACCAGTGCTACCTCTATATTCGGGTGCAACAACAATATAGCCCTGCGCCATCATTTCGCGAATTATGTGATAATAATACGTGGTGAAATCGCCGTGAACACCTCCGTGAGGGAAAACCAACAACGGATATTTCTTTGAGAAATCGATGTTTTTGGGAATAAATACGTACGACCAAAACTTTACCGGATTATTAGCCCCCATTGCAGTAGGATTGGGCACGTTAGCCGGCGGCGGACCATACATATAAACCTTATCAACAGTTGCAATATCCTCTAACCTGTCGAACCACAGCACATCATCAACCATTTTTTGCAACACATCAAGTCTGTGGGTAAGGTTTTCGTTTTGCTTGCGCAAAGCTTTAACATCCTGCTCTAGGCTTTCTCTGTTTTGACTAAAACCCGCTATTGATAGCGTGAGCCCCAGCAAAAAAAGTAATTTTTTCATGGTTATTGTTTTGATTGAGTGATTGGTTGATTAGGTGAATGATTGATTGATTGGTTGATTGATTGGTTGATTGATTATTTTGGTGTTGTAAAAATAGCAATTGGTTGAACACAGAAAACGGGACTACGAAAGAATTCGCGTACTATTTTTTTTGACTGTTTTTAGGCGAAAGGTTTAAGCAAGCAACATTGCAATAACATCATTTATGAGTAAAAAACAAAGCACCTACTCCCCCACCGATGGCAAAAAAACCATTCTAAACCCAACCATTGGCGAGGGTACTGAGAGATGATCTCCCATTGCATC
>CAZTFJ010000191.1:0-6016 GCA_964612255.1 uncultured Rikenellaceae bacterium
CTCTCCATGGCTTCGGTCACTTCTTCTGCCGAAAGGATCGACCTTCTTATAAGGGTTTGCCCCCATCTTGCGATGTTCAAACACTTCATCGGACAACGACTTTACCAGAGCAGGCACAGCATCACGATCGATTAGTTTAGTAATTCGCGAAAGTATCTCACGGCGCTTATCGTCCTTTTTCTTTAAAGCAACATATGCTTTCATATACAGTCCCGGAATATCTTTATACTGGTTATTAACAAGTGCATCGATAATGGTAATTGAATACTCAGGAGATTTAGGTAGCAACTCAATCAAAACCTTATCGGCCTCTGGATATCCCATATTGCCAATCATCTTAACAATTCGTATTGATGCGATTTTACTCCAGCATTTCTTAATTTCGTTAGCCCCCTCAGCCCCCAATGCAATCATCTCCTTAACCAACGCCTTCCACTCATCATCTTCAAAATCCTCACAGGTCATATTATCCGAATAAATTCCATAAAACACCGGTTCAACTGCCTGAGCACCATATTTCAGCGCATCGGAATAACGCTTGTTTGTTAAAGCAAAAGCCAATTCCTCCTCCATACCCTGGGGTTTATAACCCAATGCCGATAGTATAGCAACAGCATTATCTCTTTTGTCGTTTTCCTTCTTTAAATCCTTAAGGACAATAGCCACTACATCGTCCTTAAATGGTGCAAATACAGCTACAATTCTCTTTTTAGTTTCGTCGGGTAGAGACTTAAAATCACCATCAACAATTAAAACCGGGTACAACTCTTTTATATCATCGCGGGTAAAATGTTTCTCAAGCATTTCAAGCACAAGCTTTTGCCCATCCTTTGTTGCATAGCTCAGGTTTATTTCAGAAGCCACAACCATCATAGCATCGTGCCCCATATCTTTGAGCACCTCCACTACCTTTGCGTTATGTTTATTGCCCAGCAATTCGACCAACTTTGTGGCAGCTACTTTACCATACTGCATGCTTTCCCTATACCTTTTCCCCTCGATAAGCATTTCGACAGCCTTTTCTGCATCCTTTGGTCGCCAATTGCTCTTGATGAGAGCAGTTAGTGTCTCCTTCTTCACATTATCATCACATGCAAAGTCATCGAGCAACATCATTAATGTCTGGTAGGCTTTTTCTGTACCAATTCCCAACAACACCTCGCGAGCTTGTGTGTAAAAGCGAGTAGTTAAAGTCTCCTCGTTAAATAATTTGGCCAATGCGTTAGTTTATTTGTCCTTTAATTCAATCATCGACTCCTTAGCGAAATCAAGGATTTCGCTATCTGTAGCAGTAAGAAGATGAACAAGCGTTTTTATCTTGGTAGGACGCCAGCCATTGTCGAAAAGGAAACGTGCGGCAACAGTTGCTATCTCTTCGTTATCGGAGCGTACAAGAGATTTCTCAATTTGCTCAACAGCCTTTGGAGTACCAATTCTCTTGAGCACCTCAAACACATAGCTATGCGTATTGCCATCGAGCGTTTCAATAAGTGGTTCAATGGCAGCATCGCCATACTTTGGCAGCACCTCCAGTACAGTTCCGCTTACCAGCGGATCACCGCTGTACAACGATCTGGCAGTATGCCCAATAGCATCAGGAACATTAAGGACTTGAGCAATTGCAATGCAGTACGACCGCGCAGTAGGGCTATAATCCACATTATAATTTAGAATACCCTCTAACAAAGGTTCGTGAGCGGCATCCTTCATGATTTTAATAACACCAGGTAGCGCCTTAACGTAATCCTGCTGCTGCTGATTTTGAATTGATGTTTGGGTTATATCGCTTAGCGTATCGAGTAAACGCTTGCATATTTTCTGAAGCGCCCAATACGCATCCTGCGAAAGTTCTCCATTGGCATCATGAATTTTAACAAGAGGCTCAATGGCTCTAGGCTCGGAGCTTAAGGCCTCAATGGCAGCCTTAAGCACCTTTTTGTCTTTTGAAGTATTAAATACCTTAAGAATTTTATCAATCTGATTATTGTCTATCCATTTTTCGATTTTCTTTACGGAGGGTCCAAACATAACGCATTTATTTTGATAATGAATACTTTAGGATAAAAGTAAAATTTTACGCTAAAACACCCAAAGCGATATAGAAAAACCCGTAAATATGAGCAGCTATTTATAATTAATCCACTTAACCAAAGCGCTACTTATCGGTTATTGTATAATAAAACCAAAACCAGATCGTTTTGGTTTTGGAAAACCAAGCCTCAAGAACTTTGGCTTTTAAATTCTTTTTAACTTTGTTGAGATATAAAACCACAAGCAGTTAAATGATGAGCACGAACTCCACAAGCAAAGAAAAACAGGAAATACTTAACGCTTACCTCGATTACTTTGATGCCTACAGTAAACGGCAATGGGAAAGGATGGTTTTACGTTTTGCCAAAGAGTTCACAATGTTTGGTACCGGTATTGACGAAAGAAGCAGAACAACTGAAGATACTTTAGCTTTTTACAAAAGAGAGTTTTTGCAATCGCCAAGTAATATTGATCACAGCATTAACACCATTGAAGTTTTCTTAACCTCTCCCACATCGGCATACCTAACTGTTGTAATGGATATGCAGATTAAATTGAAAAACGAACAAATTGAGTGCAAAAGCAATCGCTCTACCGTTATTATGGTAAAAGAAGAAGGCGATTGGAAAATTGCCCATGGGCACTGGTCTCAACCAGCCGAAGGCCAAGATATTGGCGACAGCGTTCCGTACAAACAGCTAAAGGAACGTAACAAGCAGCTTGAAGAAAAGGTGGCCGAAAGAACCCAAGAAATTGAGAAACAGAACCAAGAGTTACTAATTCTGAACGACACAAAAACAAAACTACTATCAATTATTGCCCATGATCTTCGAAGTCCATTTAACGCATTTATGGGCCTTACGGAAGTTATGCTTATAAACTTTGACAATAAGCTTAACAACCCCGATTACTTTAAAACTAGGCTAAAGCAAATTCACGAAAGAGCAAGCCATTTGTATAATGTAGCCGACAATTTGCTAAACTGGGCTTGGACACAAACCGAAGAAATAAGCATAAACTGGACTATAGCAGGCATTAACGATATTATATGCAAACAAATAGTTGCACTTGAAGATATTGCTAAAAACAAAGAAATTTTATTCACCACTGATTTTAATGAAGAGGTTACAGCCTTTACCGACCCAGAAATTTTGGGTATAATACTCCGAAACTTCTTATCCAATGCAGTAAAATACTCTCACCGAAGCAGCAGAATAGACATTAAAGCAAAACAAAACGGGCAACACACGCTAATTACCATCTCAGACAAAGGCATTGGAATGGACACAAAAACCTTGAAAAATGTATTAAGCACCAATAGCCTTGATAGCAAACCCGGCACCGAAAAAGAGAAAGGGACAGGTCTTGGGCTACAAATAAGCCAAGAACTAATAAACCGCATTAATGGCACACTTTGTATAGATAGCACGCCAGAGATTGGAACAAAAATATCTATATCACTACCAGCATCAGAAAATTAACCGGGTCATTTTTTTTCCTTTACCCCAGCCAAACGTTTAATATCGTTAAGCTTATTTAGAGCCTCAACGGGGGTAAGATTATTTATATCGAGCGATAGCAGCTGGTCGCGAATTTGCTTTAGCACCGGATCGTCGAGCTGAAAAATGCTAAGCTGATACCCTTCCCTACTTTTGCCCAACTCGGCGCTAGGCTTTTTCAACTTCTGATCCTGCGGATTTTTCTCCAAATCGGTAAGTATTTCGGTTGCACGTTTTACCACGCTGGGCGGCATACCTGCCATACGAGCAACGTGAATACCAAAACTATGTGCACTTCCGCCAGGTATTAACTTGCGTAAAAATATAACCTTACTATCCAACTCCTTGATAGAGACGTTAAAATTCTTGATTCGCGGAAATGCTCCCTCCATCTCGTTTAGTTCATGGTAGTGCGTAGCAAAAAGCGTTTTGGCCTTTCCAGTTGGATTTTCATGGATATACTCGGTCATTGCCCAGGCAATAGAAATACCATCGTAGGTTGATGTGCCGCGACCAATCTCGTCGAGCAGCACTAGGCTCCTGTCCGAAATATTATTAAGAATACTGGCAGCCTCATGCATTTCAACCATAAAGGTTGATTCGCCCAGCGAGATATTGTCCGATGCACCTACGCGGGTAAAAATCTTATCGACCAAACCAATGGTAGCCGCCTTAGCTGGCACGAACGACCCCATTTGGGCCATTAGTACAATTAAAGCGGTTTGTCTTAGCAATGCCGATTTACCAGACATATTTGGCCCAGTAATTATTATAATTTGCTGCGATTCGTTATTTAGCAACACATCGTTCGAAACGTACTCCTCTCCCACAGGTAGCATACGTTCAATAACCGGGTGACGCCCCTCTTTAATATCGATGGAACTCCCCATATTTACTTTGGGTTTGCAATAGTTGAACTCCACTGCCGATGAGGCAAACGAAAGCAAACAGTCGAGCTGAGCCACCAAATTTGCATTTAGCTGAATGGAAGCGATATACTCTGAAAGGCTAAACACTAGCTGATCGAAAATTTGCTGCTCAAGAACCAACACTTTCTCCTCGGCTCCAAGAATTTTAGCCTCATACTCCTTTAGCTCATCGGTTATGTATCGCTCAGCCGAAACCAGAGTTTGTTTGCGTATCCATTCGGGTGGCACCTTATCTTTATGCGTATTACGAACCTCGATGTAGTAGCCAAACACATTGTTAAAGCTAACCTTAAGCGAGGGTATTCCGGTACGCTCCGACTCACGCTGCTGCAGATTTAGCAGGTACTCCTTGCCCGAGGTCATAATCTCGCGCAGCTCGTCGAGCTCTGCATTCACTCCCGGAGCAATTACTCCACCCTTACTAACTTGCGCAGGAGGTTCATCGCTAATCTCGCGTTCAATCCTCTCGCGAATTCTCGAACAAAGGTTAATCTGTTCGCCCACTCGCATTAGGGTTGGTTCATTAGACTGTTCGCAAGTATGCTTAATAACCTCTAGCGCAGCCAGCGCATTCTTAAGACTCACCAGCTCACGTGGCGAAATTCGTCCAACTGCTGCTTTAGAGATTACACGCTCCAAATCGCCCATATTGCGAATACTATCCCTAAGAGTATCGGCAATATCTATATTATTAATAAAATAGTCGACAGTATTCAGCCTTTCGGCAATTGGTTTCTCATCCTTTAGCGGTAGCGATATCCATTTTTTAAGCAATCGGCTACCCATGGGCGATACCGTTTTATCAATAATGTCGACCAGCGTTTTGGCGCCCTCGTTTACCGAGTAGAATAGTTCCAGGTTGCGAATGGTAAACTTATCGAGCCAAACATACTTCTCTTCCTCAATCCGCGAGATGGTGGCAATATGCTTAGCTTGAGTATGCTGAGTAATATCGAGATAGTAAAGAGCTGCACCTGCCGCAACAATACCAAGGCTCATGGAATCGACACCAAATCCCTTTAGGCTTGTGGTTTGAAAATGATTTACCAATTTTTCGCGTGCACCCTGCTCGTTGTAAGCCCATTCGTCGAACTTGTAAACATAGTAACGCGAGCCAAAAAACTCTACAAAATCGCGATACTTAGAGCGTTCAACCAGCACCTCTTTAGGACTAAAATTGGTAATTAGCTTATCGATATACTCCAACGACCCCTCTGCCACATAAAATTCGCCCGTTGAGATATCGAGAAAAGCCACACCGGCTGCCTTTCTATCGAGATGGACACAAGCCAAAAAGTTATTCTCCTTCCGCTCAAGCACATTATCGTTGAACGAAACGCCAGGTGTTACCATCTCGGTAACGCCACGTTTCACAATGGTTTTTGTTGTTTTGGGATCTTCGAGCTGCTCGCAAATGGCAACCCGCTGCCCTGCCCTAACCAGCTTTGGCAGGTAGGTATCGAGGGCGTGATGAGGAAACCCAGCTAGTTCTACAAACGAAGCAGCACCATTGGCTCTGCGGGTAAGGGTAATTCCCAAAATATCCGCAGCCTTAAT
>CAZTFJ010000192.1:0-1704 GCA_964612255.1 uncultured Rikenellaceae bacterium
TGATTTTGTTGAAACTGTCGATTACTAATCAAGTAGCAAAAATAACCCCATCTTTTATGATGGGGAAAAATGTATGAGTAAATTTGGGCTTGGACTCTGAAATTTTTAATTGCACTTGAAATAAGCCAAGAACTTAAAACCGGTACTGTATGCCAAGGCTAACATTCGAGAATCCCTCTAGTATATCATCTATGTCCTCGTTAAAATAGGGCGTAAGCGTGTTAAGCCACTGAATTTGACCTTTTATCCGGTCGTTTCCAATGCCAATGGTTAAACTTTGCTCGAACCGAAGCGTTTTATTCCATTGCTGGTAGCCGAACATTGCAAGTTCATCTGCCTCAAAGGCTGTTGAAGGCTGGTTGTTTGTAAAGTATAGCGGTGTAAATCTTACTCCATACGATGCTTCAATCCACTTGTACCTAACGCCAATAGATGGTTGAATAAATGGCCTGTGGATATTGTATGATATGCTTTGTAAATCGTTTAGCACTTTGTTTCCCGAGTAAAATCCGTATCCTGCGTAGGTTTCAAAAATAAATACACTATCTCTACTAATGGGTTTGAAATATCCAACACCAATTTCACCCATAAAGAGGTTACTTTTTGGGTTGTAATTTTGGTTGTTCTCAATATTTATGTTGCTTTGAATAAGCTCGGGATTATTAGTAGTATAAAAGTTTGATGCATTTAGCATTAAGCCAACGTTGTTAGTAATAGCATACGCCGAGTTAAGTCCAATAAAATTGTGATTTTCTGTTGCGCCAAAGTGTGCTTGTATAGCGCCTTCGCCTTTTTCTTTAAGAAGAGGGACATTTGCCTTGTTTGGCAGGTAGTATGAGGGGCTACATGCTGCAAACGTGAGTGTAATTATTGCATAAAAACAAATCCTTTTCATACTTTAATATGTGTTGATTATTATATGAAAGTAGAATATATTTTGATTTTTACTAAAATTTTTGTTGAAAATGTGATGATTTTATGTTGGATATTCATTTTAAACGAAAGGGCGCGAGTACGCTTTGAATGATTAAATATAAACCAGCGCCCACTCCCCACCCATTTTGAGCATTTGCCGCCAGGCAAAGCGCAAAAACTCTTTGTGTTCTCTGTGTCTTCTCAAGTATTGTCAGCACTCTATCCATTAGCTAGGAACCACTACCAACAATATGCCTTTTACACTTTCTGACTTACGACTTTCAGACTTTCAACTTTCAGACTTTTCGACCAAAAATCAAATCTTTATTAATTCCGATAGATTAAAAAGGAAGTTTCTCAACATCAACATTACCACCCGATATGATGATACCCACCTTTTTGCCTTCGAAAACCTTGCGGTTTTGCATTATGGCGGCAACCGGAACTGCCGAAGAGGGCTCAATAATACTTTTCATCCGTTCCCAAACCAAGCGCATGGCATCAACAATGGCTTTTTCGGTAACGGCAAAAATGCCATCGGCATATTTTTGAACGATTGATAAGGTAAGCAGACAAAGCGAGGTGCGAAGCCCATCGGCAATGGTGTTGGGATTAACTGAGGGGTAGAGCACCCCATCGCGAAGAGAGCGAAACGCATCATCGGCATTCAATGGCTCACCAGCGTAAACCTCAATGCTTGGGTTGGTTTCTTTGGTGTATATTAGCGTCCCCGAGAATAGTCCACCGCCGCCAACGGGTGTGATAATGGTTTGTAGATCGTTTACTTCT
>CAZTFJ010000192.1:1714-5977 GCA_964612255.1 uncultured Rikenellaceae bacterium
GCAGTGCCCTGACCGCATATCACGTCAAAATTTTCGTAAGGGTGAATAAATGTTGCGCCGGTTTCGGACTGCACCCGTTCTAATTCTTTTTCGCGAGCCTCTTGGGTCGATTCGCAGGTGGAGATTTTGGCACCATAGCCCTCAACCGCTTTGCGCTTTATTGTTGGGGCATTGCTTGGCATTACAATGTATGCCGGAATTCCACGAATTGATGCTGCCAAAGCCAGCGCAGCGGCATGGTTTCCCGAGCTGTGGGTACAAACGCCCTTATTGGCAAGCTCTGGGGGCAGGTTAAAAACGGCATTGGATGCACCACGGAATTTAAAAGCGCCAACTTTTTGAAAGTTCTCGCACTTAAAGTATGCATCGCATCCCAAAACCTTATTTACTAATTGCGAGGTGAGAACGGGTGTGAAGTGGGCGTATTGCTTTACTGTGCTGTGTGCACTTACTATATCATCTCTTTTTGGGGCGGTCATGGTTTAGCTTTTTATGCTGTTTGTAAGCCTCAAATTTATCTAAAATTCGTTGCTTAACCTCGTACTCGCTGGCAATAAGCAGGTAGCCCTCGGTAAAATCGCAGAACATCATGAACTTAATGGCTTCCAAATCATCTAATCCGGTAAGGTCTTTCACAATACCTGCCGAGAATTTTCTGAGTATAATATCCCACTTTAAATCTTCCTCTTTCTTTTCCTCAATCTTCTCCATTTGTCTTACATACCAGTCTGTTCCAAAGGTAAACCCACCTGCTGCAGGAGGTGCGCTTATAAGTTCCATCCTATTTATGGTTTTTTTGATATACTCATTCAACTTTTCCTGCAGCTCTTCCTGTTCAGATTTGGGCATTTCCATTGAGGCTACCTCTTTTATAAAGCGTTGGTAGGAGCCAAAGCGTGTTATCCGAACCTCTCTGATTTCGTACGATTTTGGGGTGAGCCTAATGGGGTAGTAGAGCGAATCGGTAGTGAATTGCCCCCATGACGGGATTTTCATCTGGTGAAAGCCCAGAGCCGAAATAATAAGCGTATCGCCAACGGTAATGGGCATATCGAAATATCCAAGCATATCGGAAACCGTTCCTTTGCCAATGCCTGTGTTTATTACGTGTCCCAGCGATATGGGGTTGCCGTTTACCGCATTAACTATCTGAAAATGGATGGTGGGAACAGTATCCTTTGCCTGCTGGGCAAATGTGGCTGTTCCAACAAAAAGGAAAAATAAAATTTGGGGTATCGTTTTCAAATCATTTGTTTTTCGATACCCCAAATTTATAAGGATGTTTGGAATAAAATGAAACCTTATGGCTTTACTTAGCTAATTTTAACGGCTAGGCAATTTCCAAGGGTTTACTTTACTTGCCTAAATGCTCCTCCAACCAGCTGTCAATTTCCCAGGCCTGATGCATTATCGATTGTCGGGCTCTGTATCCGTGACTTTCATATGGGAGCATTACCAAGCGGGTGGGCCCTCCATGGCCATTTATGGCCTGGTAAAACCTTTCGCTTTGTATTGGGAACGTTCCGCTATTGTTGTCGTTCACTCCGTGGATAAGGAGTATTGGTGTCTTAATTTTATGGGCGTGCATAAATGGCGACATCTTATTGTAGATATGTGGTGCTTCCCAGTAGGTACGCTCCTCGCCCTGAAAACCGAATGGCGTTAGGGTTCGGTTATACGCTCCGCTACGGGCAATACCTGCCGCAAACAGGTTGCTGTGCGCAAGCAGATTGGCGGTCATAAACGCGCCGTACGAGTGTCCCCCAATGGCAATGCGTTTTTCGTCGGCTACTCCATCTTCTACCAAATAATCAATGGCTGCCTTGGCGTTCATTATCAGCTGCTCAACAAAGGTGTCGTTGGGAAGTAGGGTGTCTTGTCCCACAATGGGCATTCCAACTTGATCCAAAACAGCGTATCCGCGGGCAACCCATAGTATGGGCGAAAGGCGCGATGGGCGAATGAAACGGTATGGCGAGCCTGTTACCTGAGCAGCAAGCGAAGGGTCAACATACTCTCTGGGGTAGGCCCACATAAGCACTGGTAGTTTTTTTGAGCCTTTTTTGTAGCCAGCTGGTAGGTATAGCGTGGCGGAGAGGTCAATACCATCTTCGCGCTTGTAGCGAACCATCTCTTTTTGCACATCCTTTAGCTGTGGATATGGATGAGGGTAGCTGGTGAATGGCTCAATGCGCTTGCGCCTTAAATCTCTTACGTAGTAGTTTGGTTGTTCTGTTTCCGATTCGCGTTGAGTTAGGATATTGCGAATGGGGTCGTCGAGCAGGGCAACAAATCGCTCGTAATATGGTGCTTTACATTGCCAAAGCCTTTTGGTTTCTAACGATTCAATGTCGAGTTCGTCGAGGAAAGGCATATCACCTTCGGGCGATGCTCCTTGTCCGGCTAAATATAGTTTCTTTTTATTCTTGTCGGTTTTTAGCGTACGGTAACCATTTGCATTGGTTTCGGTAATAAGGTTGCCGGGGTCGCCATAGGCATCTTGGTACGAACGATCCCAAACAACCCGTTTGGGCTGTTTTTCGTCGGCTGGGTTAAAAAAGCTAACCACCATACGACGAGTTTCCCACCAGCGTTCGTAAACAACAGCCATATTGTCCCAGCCCCATGAAATTCCTGCATATCTGAAGTTAAGCGATAGGAATGGGGTTGCGCTGGTGTTAAACGGTGCATCGAGAGAATATAGCAAGTCGCGAATTTCGGCTACCCTTTTGGGATCGCCATCATCTTTTGCCTCTACCCAAACCATGGTGGCGGGTTTGTCGTTGCGCCACTGGTGACTGCGAGGACCCTTGCGCACCGCGCTAAATCCCTGAGGAATGCTTTCGGTTAGGGGAATCTCGGCTAATTTTTTTATGAGTTTACCGTTGGTGTTCCATATCTCTATAAGTTCAGGAAAACGGTAGTAGGGTACAATGTACGAGAATGGACGAATTATTTGCTCAACTAGAATGTACTCGCCGTTTGGCGAAATGGAGTAGCCTGTAAAAAGCCCAGGGTTTCCAATTGTTTCGGGCTCGTTGCCTTCCGATGCTTTTTTTATCACGCTGGTGGCGTAGTACTCAAACTTTTTCTCGTCGAGTGGGTTTTGCAGCAAATCTTGATAGGTGCGAACAGTTGTTTTTTTGCCCGACGAAACCTGAACCGAGGGTCCCTGTGGAATGGCATCGGCAAAAGTAAGGCCTTCGCGTTCGAGAACTCGCGACGAGTAAATAAAATACTCGCTATTGGGAGCCCACTCAACCGTTCCGCGACCAAGCACTTCATGCACGTTAGTAGCCCACCTTTTTGCTTGGCCATTGTCCACATCGGCTACCCAAATCTCAATATTTTTTGGAAAGTAAAGCGTAATGGCCAACTTGTTTCCGTTTGGCGACCAGCTAAATCCTTTAATCTTTCCATCGGCTGGTAAGCCGGTAACAGGGTATTCATCTTTTGCATCGAACTTACGTAAAGTTATTTTTTCCCAAAGACGTGGCTTGCTGGTGCCAAAATTCTCGGGGTTTAGCCTTATGCCAGCCAGCTTTAGCTCGGTTTGAGCCATTTCGGCTATGTCGGGCATGCCCTGTGGGTATGCAAATGCCACGTGAGTGCGGGTTGGACTTAGTGAAAGCGATGGAGTAGATGGGGCGTCAATAATGTCTGCAATCTCTTTTGGTGGCTCCATATACTTAGTAGGCTCTTGTGCTAGGGTTGTAATTGCTAACCCCGAAAGCATTAGCCCAATGGTAAACAGCAGTAATCTTTTCATACCATAAATTTTTTTGGGTTGTTTTATGTGATGTTTGGTGTTATCTGTTGCAAATCTTTTGACCTAATTCCCGATTTTTGGTTTAAGCAATTTTTCAAACATATAAAAAACATCTACTTTTGGCATTCGGAAAAAAATATCAAAAAAAAATATTTTGGCAATGGAAAAGTATAAGGCTATTATTGAGCAAGCTTGGGAAGCCCGACAGGATGGTTTCTCTGCAGAAACAGTTGAATGTATTGAACAGGTTATTGAGATGCTCGATAAAGGTAAACTTAGAGTAGCCGAACCCAATGACAATGGCTGGACCGTTAACGAGTGGGTGAAAAAGGCTGTAATTATGTACTTCCCAACACGTAAAATGGAAACCATTGAGGTTGGCCCATTCGAGTTCCACGATAAAATTGCCCTGAAAAATAGCTATGCTCAACTAGGCGTTCGGGTTGTACCACACGCCGTTGCCCGTTACGGCTCTTTTGTGGCAAAAGGGGTAA
>CAZTFJ010000193.1:0-5910 GCA_964612255.1 uncultured Rikenellaceae bacterium
AATGTTTCCGTTTATTCATCATGACGGAACATTGTATTTCTCTTCAGATGGCCATCCCGGTATGGGAGGGCTCGATATCTTTAGGGCTAAGGATGATGGTGCAGATGAGTGGGTAATTGAGAATATGCGGTATCCGATAAACTCACCTTCCGATGATTTCGGAATTATTTTCGAGACTGAGCGTGAGGCAGGTTATTTTTCGTCTCGACGAAGAGAGATTGGTGCGCGCGGTGGCGACAATATATTTCTTTTCTACTTGCCCGAAATCAATTTTAATATGATTGGCAAGGTGCGCGACGATAAGTCGGGTAAACCACTGGCTAAGGCCAATGTGCAACTGGTTGGTAGCGATGGCTTAATTGCTAATGTTACTACCGATACCGATGGCTCGTTCCGCTTTATGCTTAACCCCAATACCGATTACGTTCTAATTGCTTCACGCGAGGGTTATCTTAATGGTAAAGGCAAAGAGACCACACGTGGTCTTTCTGCAAGCAAAGAGTTTGAGGTTGATATTGAGCTAACATCTACCGCTAAGCCCATTGAACTCCCCAACATCTTTTACGATTTCGATCGCTGGGAACTTCGACCCGAGTCGATGGCTGCTTTGGATAAGCTTATCGAAGTGCTAAACGATAACCCAACCATAGTGATTGAGCTAGGAGCTCATACCGATAGCCGAGGAACGCTAGAGTATAATTACGACTTATCGCAGAAACGAGCTCAATCGGTAGTTAATTATCTTATTGAACGTGGAGTGCCTGCAGAGCGTTTGCGCGCAAAAGGTTATGCCCAGTCGCAACCTAAAGTGGTCGATGAGCAGCTGGTTCAGCAGTATCCATTCCTGGAGGTTGGGGCAAAACTCGACCAAAAGTTTATCGATAGTTTAACAAATGAGGAGCAACAAGAAACCGTACATCAAATTAATCGTAGAACTGAATTCAGGGTGTTGAGCACCGATTTTAAGTCTGAATAGTACGATAGTTATGAGCAAAATGGTTCCCCAATTCTTATTTACTGCTGCATTAGTTCTAGTGTTGAGCACTGGTTTTGCCCAAAAGATATACCAAGCCGACTCAGCCGAAAATGCAAGTGTTATGGTGTATCCGGTTGAGGAGCCCAACCAGGCCGACCTCTGGGTTTGCTTTGTGTGGGAGGAGGCCGAGATAACCCGAACCGGGCTATGGATGGATATGCGTTTCGATCATGAAGCAGATGTGATAATCTTTTTTGTTGATGACGAAACCCAAGCCGATTTGAAAATTTGGCTGGTCGATACTCCCGATGAATCAAAATGGTTGAACGAAGCAAAAAAGGATTTGCTGACCCTTAAGAAGAATGAGCCCGAATAATTTATTAGTTAACGCTTTTACCCCTGTTTTATTATGCCCGATAGTTTAAGGTACTCCCAGCGAGGAGTCTCAGCATCCAAGGAGGATGTTCATAATGCCATTAGCAATTTAGATAAAGGGTTGTTCCCCAAAGCCTTTTGTAAGGTTGTTCCCGATGTTTTAACTGGTAGCAACGATCATTGCGTGATTATGCATGCCGATGGAGCTGGAACCAAGTCGTCGTTAGCCTATATGTATTGGCGCGAAACGGGCGACATCTCGGTTTGGAAAGGTATTGCCCAGGATGCAATAGTCATGAATATCGACGACTTGCTTTGCGTTGGAGCTACCAATAACATACTATTATCGTCTACCATTGGGCGGAATAAGAATTTAATCCCTGGCGAAGTAATCTCTGCGATTATTGAGGGCACTGAGGAGTTTTGTCAACAAATGCGCGAGTTGGGAGTAAATATTAACCTAACTGGAGGCGAAACTGCCGATGTGGGCGATTTGGTGCGGACAGTTATTGTCGATTCTACCGTAACCGCCCGTTTGCGCAAATCGGAGGTTATCGATAACTCAAATATCCGCGACGGAGATGTTATTATTGGACTGTCGTCATACGGGCAGGCAAAGTACGAGCAGCAGTACAATGGCGGTATGGGAAGTAATGGGCTAACTTCGGCAAGGCATGATGTGTTTGCCAAGTATTTAGCTCAGAAATACCCCGAGAGTTTCGATGCCGCAGTTGACGATAGCTTGGTTTACTCCGGGTCCTATAAACTAACCGATACTGTTGCCAACCTAACGCTCGATGCAGGTAAGCTGGTGCTTAGCCCAACACGTACTTATGCCCCTATTATTAAAGAGGTGCTCGATAATTATCGTCCCGTAATTCACGGAATGGTTCACTGCTCTGGCGGTGCTCAAACAAAAGTGATGAATTTTGTTGACGATTTATTTGTAGTTAAAGATAACCTGTTCCCTGTTCCCCCACTTTTCGATATCATTCAAAACCAGTCGAAAACACCATGGCAAGAGATGTATAAAGTATTCAACATGGGGCATAGGTTCGAGATTTATGTGTTTCCCGAGTATGCCGAAGATATTATAGCTATAGCCAAAGACTTTGGAGTAGATGCACAAATAGTTGGTTCATGCCACAAGCGCGAAAAGGGGAATAAACTAGTTATAAAAAGTTCCAAAGGCGAGTTTGTTTACTAAAATCACATCTGCAAAACATTATAAAATGGGAGGCTTGGCTTCCCATTTTTTATTGATATTCATTTTGTTTAAACAATTGGGTTTAACTATTGTTAACTATTGATGTAAAATACATAAGCATAGGTATTTGGCGAAAGGGTTGTGGCTGTTTAGCAACATACCCATTATGAAAATTGCCCCTTTTTCCGTATTATTACAGCACGAACAATTATTAACAAATCAAAATAATTACTATGGACCACATTAAAAAGTATGTCGAAGAGAACAAAGATCGTTTTCTTGAGGAGCTTTTTGGTATGCTACGCATCCCTTCAATAAGCTCAATTGCCGACCACAAACCTGATATGCAGAAATGTGCCGAGTACTGGCGCGATCAAATTTTAAGCGCTGGAGCCGATAAGGCTCAGGTATTCCCTACCGATGGCCACCCAGTGGTTTATGGCGAAAAGATGATTGATCCTAATGCCCCAACTGTGCTGGTGTATGCTCACTACGATGTGATGCCGGTAGACCCTATTGAGCTGTGGAATACAAAGCCATTTGAGCCTGTTATAAAGGATGGAAAAATTTGGGGACGTGGTGCCGACGACGACAAAGGGCAAGGCTTTATGCACGCCAAGGCGTTTGAACTAATGCTTAAAACCAATACCCTGCCTTGTAATGTTAAGTTTATGATTGAAGGGGAGGAGGAAGTTGGATCGCCAAATCTTGGTAAATGGCTTTCTGAAAATAAAGAGATGTTAAAGGCTGATGTTATTCTGGTTTCCGACACATCTCTTCTGGGTAAGGACGATCCTTCAATCACAACTGGTCTTCGTGGTTTGTCGTATGTTGAGGTAGAGCTAACTGGGCCTAGCCACGACCTGCACTCAGGATTATTTGGGGGTGCGGTGGCAAACCCAATCAATATCTTATCAAAAATGATAGCTTCGCTGCATGACGAGAATAACCATATCACTATACCCGGTTTTTACGACGATGTAATGGTTGTTTCCGATGCTGAGCGCACCGCAATGAACAAAGCTCCTTTTGATGTTGAGGAGTATAAAAAATCGTTGGGTATTGACGACATTTGGGGCGAGAAGGGTTACACTAGCCTCGAGCGTGTTGGTATTCGTCCTACTCTCGATGTGAATGGTATATGGGGTGGATACATTGGCGAGGGCGCCAAAACAGTTTTGCCTTCGAAAGCTTATGCTAAAATCTCGATGAGGCTAGTCCCCAATCAGGATCACAAAAAGATTGCCGAACTATTTAAAAAGCATTTCGAGAGCATAGCTCCATCGTACGTTAAGGTTAATGTTAAGTATCTACACGGTGGTCAAGGTTACGTTTCGCCAACCGACAGCCCTGCATATATGGCAGCTAGCAAAGCTATGGAAGATACTTTTGGCAAAAAACCAATTCCTTACCGTAGTGGTGGAAGTATTCCAATTATCAGTACTTTCGAAGAGATCCTCGGTATTAAATCAATCCTTATGGGATTTGGCTTAGGTGAGGATGCAATTCACTCGCCAAACGAGAGCTACCCGCTAGAGCAGTTCTTTAAGGGGATTGAAACTCTGCCCTTATTCTACAAGTATTTTGCCGAGGCAAATAAGTAGCAGCAACTACAATAGGTGTATAAATAATTATCCCAGTCGATTTTTTGACTGGGATATTTTTTTCTCATCATGGCATTATTATTCGCATTTTGCTAACTTGCATCCATAATAATTCTGCTGCTATGAAATCACTTATAATAAATCGAATACTGTTTGCTGCATTTTCACTGTCGATAGTGGTGGCATGTAATACTAATACCCAGCCGGCTCAAGACGATAAGGTTGGAACCCAGCAAGAAATTGCCGAGGAAGCCATTAAGGAGTGGATGATTAAAACCAATGAGTATCCGCACTACAAGCCCGTTGTGTTTGGCGATTTAACCCCTCGGTACGAGATGTCGAGCCGAACCTTACCCATATCAATTGAAATTGCTAATGAGGAGGAGCTGAGCAAAACAACAGGCGATACTCGTAAGCTCGATAGCCTTAAGGCAGAGATTGCAAAGTATAAAGGTGATTTGTTGGGCTACCTATTGCCACATAAATTCCAGGAGGTTAATATTGCTGGAGAAACCATAAACCGTGAGCTGCTCTTTTTCCTCGATACCACGCTGAATGTGGCATCGGCGCTTCCACCCGAATCGTTCGACTATATTCTTGACGAGAAGGTTTTCTTTAGGCCCGATAAGGATTTTGAGTAGCCATTGAGCCTAAAAAAGTGCTTGTAAGATATTCTTCTGCACCTCCTTGCTTATTGCTAGCTTGCCCAGGTGCTTTTCTATTTCGTCCTCTTTGTGGGGCTTCCCTAACAAAAGGCTTTCGATTAACTCTTTTTCGAAGTTGCAAAGGCCTTCGCCTTGTATTGTTAGGTTGGTAATTTGTCCCTTCTCAACCTTTGTATTGATGGTTGTAGTTTGGCTGTTTATACTTAAGTCTCGGCTAAAGCTGTAGCTGGGCGAGTAGCCAAAGTTCCACTCCCAGGTAGCGTATTTGTTCTCAACCAAATTGTTTATTTGCTGCTTATCCCACGGTGATAGTGAGTATTGTTTTATGCTGCTATCCTTCAACTGCAAATATTCAAAAATAAGTTTTTTAAGGGTTTCAATTGTAATGCTAGCAGGTAAGTGTTGGCTAAGATTTGTTGTTTTTGCTCTAACCGATTTTACGGCGTTATCAATAAAACGCGAAGTGCTAACGTATAGCAACTCGGCCAAGGTTTGCATATCCGTATTAAAAAGCAGGGTGCCGTGATGCATTACCCTGTTCTTGAATACGTGTTCGGCATTGCCCGAGAATTTTTTACCTTTAACGTAAAGGCTGTTATGCCCTTCAAATCTAGCATCTACACCAAGGCTTTGTAGCAAATCGACTATTGGCTTAGTAAATCCTTTAAAATCGACTAGTTTGCCATCGTTGCTGGTTTTAATAAACGTAAAGTTAAGGTTGCCTTCGTCGTGGTATACCGCGCCGCCCCCCGATAATCTTCGCACTATACTTACCCCTTTATGCTTGGCAAGCCGGTAGTTAATCTCGGCAAATGTATTCTGATGCTTACCTATAATTATAGACGGTTGGTTTACGTATAGCATAAAAACATCTTCGGAGAAGTTTTTTAGCAAATACTCCTCTGTTGCTATGTTAAAGTATGGATTTGTGCTTGTTTGGTTAATGCTTACCATTGGTTGTTTTGTATGATGGTTTAAAGATAAAACAAAAAGAGCCACCCTGCTATGGATGGCTCTTTTACTAGGTAAAACAATTAAATCTACTTAAGGTTGTGCTTTTTTACAAAATCTTCAAAGCTGTCA
>CAZTFJ010000194.1:0-5906 GCA_964612255.1 uncultured Rikenellaceae bacterium
TTTTTCTACCGGTGTAGACCTCGAGGTTTACGTAAATTCCAATCTGGTTGCTACAGTAACATCAAACGGCGAAACGGGTGTTGTTAAGAATTCTGGTAATATTGATATCGAAGATGTTTCTGGTGCGTTTTTAATTGAATTCAAACAGGGAACTGGTGGCGGACAGGTTGCTATCGATAATTTTTCTTGGAATGGTGTAGAATCGACTGACCCCTACATTGTAGCTCTTCCGCTATCGCTTGCTGGATTTTCATACATCGAAAACTCAGGCCCTTCTTCGGCTCAATCTTTCGAAATTTATGGAGAGAACCTTAACGGCGATATTATAATTACTGCCCCATCTAATTTTGAAGTTTCCGATAGCGAGGCTGGAACTTATGCATCAACCCATACTCTTACAGCATACAACGGTAACCCTACAAATATATGGGTTAGGTTAGCCGCTGGTTTGGCTGCAGGCGAGTATTCTGGCGATGTTCAAATTGCAGGAGGGGGACTGGCTGAAAATGTAATGGTTGCTGTTTCGGGTAAGGTTGTAGAACCTTTTGGCATTCCTTATTCCAATGATTTTAGAAACCAAGAGAACTATGATAAAGCTATCTTGCAAGGGTTTATTGCTACCGCCGACGATGTTCGTGAAACGGCTGATCCATACTTGCTATTTAATATAAATGAGTATGTAGAAACACCAACAATTGATTTTACTGCATTTGATGAGCTGTTTGTTGAATATAGTATGCAAACCTATGGCAGTGGCAATAGCAGAACTTTTACAGTTAGCATCTCAACCGACAATGGGGCTAGCTATTCAGAAATTGCTTCTGAGCCTGTACCGGCAAGTTTCGAAACCTTTTCTTCTAATATCGATTTAACAGGGGCTTACAATTCTTCATCTGGAAAGTTAAGGTTCGAAATGAATGCAGGTTCTGGTGGGCAAACTCGTTTCCGCGATTTAGAAATTAGAGAACTAATTTCTGCAACAATTAATCCTAGCACGGCCGAGTTCGATTTAAATAACCCTCAGGATATAACCACAACTATTACGTGGAACGATGCTTCATCGGTTTCAGGTATTTCGTTTGGTGCTACACCGCTTACCGAGGGCGAAGACTATACAGTTGTTGACAACACAATCACTATTCTATCTGCATATTTGACTAATGCTGAGGTGGGCGATAAGGAGTTCATCGTTTCATTCAATCAGGGCAATAATGCAATTTTCACTGTGTCGGTTGTTGAAATTACGCCAACCTACCCAGTCTCCTTCAGCGTGGTTGAGGTCGAAAGCCAGACCAATGGAACCCTTTTGGCTAAGGTCGATGAGGTGGCCATTGCCTCGGGCAACGAGGTTGAGGAGTGCAAGGATGTAGTATTTACCGCAACCCCCAATTTTGGGTTCCGCGTTAAGGATTGGCTGGTTGATAATATTTCCGTTAGCGAAACTAGCCAAACCTTTACTTTAAGCAGTTTAGCTGGTGCTGTAGATGTAAAGGTCGAGTTTGAACCAATCCCCACATACCCAGTAACCTTTAATGTGGATATGAACTCGGCAGGGACATTTACATCTGCTAATATTAAAGGCGATAATAGTTTTGGTGGGTACTACCCCGGACTGCAGGAGCTAACCGAATCGGGTGATTGGTACACCGTAACCCTAAATCTTCCCGATGGCACTTACGATTATAAGTACTATATCGATGATGAGAGTGGAGTTGAGGGAATTGCCACATCGCGTTCGGTTACCGTTACTGGCGATGGCAAAAATATTAACGATTTGTGGGGCGATACTGATGTCGGAGCAGCGATAACGCCTGCTACCCGCAATTACGATTTAACCAACCCCACCAATGTTAGCACTAACATTAAGTGGTACGCAGCAACCGATATTATTTCAATTAACGATGGAAATGTTGCTTTAACTGAAACCGATCATTACACCTTGGTGGGTAATACCCTTAAAATTACGGATGAGTACTTGGCTACTAAGCTCACCGCAGAAGAACAAAGCGTTGTTCTGGAAATCACTTTCGATGCTGGTGAAACCCTAACCTTTACCGTGAGCGCTATTAAAACGGTAATTGTAAATGCTGAGATAAATCCAATTATCGCTACTTTCGATAAGCACAACCCAACCGATTTGGTTACTGATATTACTTGGAACGATGCAACGACAATAAGTAAGATTGAGTTGGATGGTACCGAGCTGGTTTCCGATACTGACTATACCCTCGAAGAAACAACCCTCACCTATATTCAGGCATATCTATCCGGACTCAGTCCCGCCGAAGGTGACGAGCTGGTGTTTACCATAACATTCGATGTGGGCAATCCCGCTACCTATACGGTAACGATTTTGGAGAGCGCAACCATTAATCCTGTTGCTGCTAGTTTCGATTTGTGGAGCCCTACCAATGTGGAAACCACCATTACGTGGAATGGAGCGACTAGCATTGAATCCGTTAGCAAAGGCGGTACTGATCTTCTACTCGATACCGATTATCAGGTAGTTGGCGATAAACTGACTATCCTTGAGTCGTTCTTCGATGGGACAGCTATTGGTGATGTGTTCGAACTAGTTGTTACTTTTGATATTGGGGCAACCGCCACGCTCACCGTAACGGTAATCGATACCGAGCCCAACCACGCCACCATTAATCCGGTTTCTGCTGAATTCGATAAGTATGCTCCCGCCAATGTAACCACTACAATTACTTGGAACGATGCATCCGAAATATCATCGATTAAGGTTGGTGCTACCGAGTTAGCTCTTACCGAACACTATACTGTAACCGATATCGATGGAGCAACAGCAACACTCACCATCTTTGAAGGGTACTTTAGCGAGATGGCTGTAGGCGATATTGTTTTCGATATCACTTTTGATGTGGGTAACCCCTCAGCTGTAACCGTTACCGTTGCAGATAATTCGCCTGTGGCATATCCAATAACCATTGCCACAGTGGTGGGTGGAACTGCCGATATTTCCACTTCACCTACCACCGAGGCCTTTAAGGATGACGAGGTAACTGTTACCATTGCAAATATTGAGGATGGTAAGGAGTTCCATTCCATCGAGGTAACTGCTGCGGACGAATCAGTAATCTCTACAACCCAAGTAACCGAGGGTGCTGAGTATACATTTACAATGCCCGAACAGGCGGTATCTGTTATAGTATCGCTAACCGACATCCCTGTTCCTTCCGAATTTGTCGATTTTGAAATTGATAGCAATTGGTCTCACGATGGCGGTACCGCTCTGAGTAATTATGGGAATCATACCTATAGCGATTTGGGAGTTACCATTGAGGGTACTAACGTGTTGAGAAATGGAAAGGTGACTCAAGATGGTTTTTCTGGAGCAATCGGCGATTATTCTATGAGAATTCGTAACGAAGAGGGTGCCAAGGCTGTTGTTAAAGTTGCCGAAGGTGGTGTTGCCAACTTCTCATTCAAGGTGAGAAGATGGGATGCAAGCCCAATGCCCGACTACACTGTAAAATATTCTGTTGATGGTGGTACTACATGGGTTGGCTTACCAAATATTGACGGAGACCTTTTAGCTACTAGCAATTGGTATAGTTACAACGGAAATATCAATAGCGAAAAGACCAATATCCTTATAGAGATTGCTAACACTGGCTCTACCGAAAGGATTATGATTGATAATTTTGATTGGGATGGCTACGTTGATACCTACGCCCCAGAGCCAACCTTTACACCTGCCAACGGTGCTACCGATGTGCTAACCACGATTAACCCAACCATTAGCTTTAACGAGCCTGTATTCCTTAGCAGCGGAGTTGCGGTTGATAATTCTAACGTGGCTGGGCTAATCTCCTTTACCGGAGCCGACGCTGTTCCGTTTAGCGCAACCATAACCGATAATCTAATATCAATTGTTCCCAATGCCGAGCTGGATTTCGATACTCAGTACACTCTTACTATTGATGCGCTTGAGGATGACGCCGGAAACAAGATGTCTAGTCCTGCTAGCGTAACTTTTACTACGCTAAGTGCATCATTACCTGTTGTTACGCTAACAAGTACATACAATAGTGATATTTATTATAGTGGCGACGATGTGCAGGTATCTTGGAATTCCGAGAATGTTGCTAACGTCAATATCGAACTTTGGTCTTCCATAACATCTCAATGGGTTACATTAAAAGATAATATCGATGCCTCCAGGGGTACTGCACTGGTAAATCTCCCAGCCGATGCTGCATTTGCCAAGGATTATAAACTTCGCTTAAAGGATGCTGATAGTGATACCTATTCGGCCGAGAGTGATGGTTTTACCATTCGCCCTGTGGTTACCGATATCCTTTCCATCAGGAGTTTCGACGATAATGTTGAGTTTCGCTTCGATGGCGAGGCTGTGGTAACCTATACCCGCGAGAATAGAAATCAGAAGTATATTCAGGATAGTGGGGCTGCCGTAATTATCGACGACGAATTGGCTGTAATAACATCTACTTATACTATTGGTGATGTGGTAACCGGTTTGGTGGCCAAAAAATCCACATACAATGGTATAGCTCAGGTTGTCCCATTGGCCGATCCTGGTGTGCCAGCACAAACTGCCGATGTTGTAGCGTTTATCCGAACTGTTAATGCCATTACCACCGACGATCAGTCGAAACTTATTAGGATTAGCGATGCTGAGTTTGCCGAGACAGGGAATTTCTCAGGGTATAGTAATTACACAGTAACCGATCCTTCAACTAGCGAGATTACTTTCCGTGCTGGTTTTGCTGAGGCCAATTATATCGATCAGCCTATCCCCGAAGGGAAACTGAAATCGTTAGTAGCCATTGTTGGTGAGCATAATGGTACTCCACAAATCACCTCGCGAAGCACAGAGGATTTTGAACTGTATAGCAACGATGCATCGTTATCAACCTTTGCTTTGGGTGGTCAAAACGTTCTTTCACTTGAAGGCATCCAGGTTACAGATCCTGAAACCGATGCTGGCGCAAAGTTAGATATTGTCGATTTCGCAAACTTTGCAGGAATTGAGGTTATTGCCTCCAACTCCAACGCTACCGTTCAGGTTAAACTTAATGGAGCAGTTATCGACTTTTCAAACCTTTCTAACCAACCACTTGCCAATGGCGATGTGGTAGTAGCAACCGTAACTGCCGAAAACGAGAGTACAGTTAACTGCTACAAGGTTACAGTTTCTAATCAGCCTAGTAGCAAGGCTAATATTCTTTCCTTTAGCTTTGCCGAGCAAATTGGTAATGCTGTTATTGCCGATGGAACTATTGCCGTTGAGGTTGCGCACGATGTAGATATTACTGCTCTGGTTGCCAGCTTCACCCTATCCGTTGGTGCTAGTGCCAAGGTAGATGATGTGACTCAGGAAAGTGGTGTTACATCCAACAATTTCACCATACCCGTAACCTATATTGTAACCGCTCAAGATGGTTCAACATCAAAAGAATGGGTTGTTACCGTTACCCAAGCCGATGAGGTTAAGCACACCGTTACCTTCTCGGTAGTAGGTGGTGATGGAAATATTTCTGCTACAGTAGATAATGTTGATATCGTTTCGGGCGATGATGTGGATGCTGGAAGCGCCGTTACCTTTACAGCCGAACCTGCCCCTGGCCATCGGGTAAAGGAGTGGATTTTGAACGGTACTCCCGTTGCCGATAATACAACCAACGAGTTCACCATTACCTGTCTCGATGCTAATGCTGAGGTTACCGTAGAGTTTGAGGCAATTACTCAGGATACTTACACCGTAACTTTCTCTGTAGCCGATGGAATGGGCAATATTAGCGCAGCCGTTGGTGGATCCAATATCGTTTCGGGCGATGATGTGGATGCAGGTAGCGAGGTTGTATTTACAGCCGAACCTGCCCCTGGCCATCGGGTAAAGGAGTGGATTTTGAACGGTA
>CAZTFJ010000195.1:0-5901 GCA_964612255.1 uncultured Rikenellaceae bacterium
CCTGTGATGCAGTGCTCTGGGCAATCTCACACTCGTGGTGGGGAAAAACCAGGTCCATTCCGCCGCCATGTATGTCGAAGGTCTCTCCGAGGTACTTGGTGCTCATCACCGAGCACTCGAGGTGCCATCCCGGAAACCCTTCGCTCCACTTCGAGGGCCAGCGCATGATATGACCGGGAGATGCCTTCTTCCAGAGGGCGAAGTCGAACTGGCCGTAATAAGCTTGGCTACAGAGTTTTGGGGTACAAGATATTTTTTTTCAACTAGCAAGGTTACAATTATTCTGCCTGTATGCCCCTCTTCAAATTCAATCCCTTTAACAGACCCTACCTTGTAACCACTCAGAAGAATATCGTTAGTTACCTTAAGGCCATCAACTCGATTGTATACTGCATAAAACGTATTGGTTCTGCTAAAAATATTTTTACCCTTTAAAAAATTAATCCCCCAAACCAGGGTCGCTAGGCATATTACTGTGAATAATCCTATTTTTCCTTCGCGTGTAATCTTCATATCTAATAAATCTTTAATTCAATGATATTTTTCTGGCCTGATCGAGTGGTATCTGTTTTCCATCCATAAATGCAACCACAAATGCATCGGGAAAATGCTCACGAACCTGATTGCACAAGGCAACACTCTCGGCATAGGTTTGCTTACTCCCAACAAGGTATTTATATAAACCATTAATAACGAGTTCTTCCACCTCATGCAATTTTCTGAAAGTTTCTGAGTTTGCTGGGATTCTATTACTCGAAGCGGTTATCTGTACCTTGTATTGTAAGTTGCCCTGCACTGCAGCTGGTTTAACCTGAGTTTCTGAAGTATTCCATAGGCTCTGCACCTCTGGGGCATCCTCATCTTCTTTAGTATTTAACACTTGGCTAAACTGTGCCTCTGCAGTAAATGTACTTCTCGACTCAACCAAACCCTTATATTCCCTAAATGCCCTGAAAATTGCCGAGGCCAAATAGGTTTGTCCTTCCTTAGTAATAAGGTACTCCTCCTCTTTGGTGTTGCTAATAAAACCCATTTCCACCAATACGCTGGGCATTGAGTTCTGCCACAGCACAACAAAACCAGCCTGTTTTACTCCTCTATCGCGCCTGCGAGCACGCTCTCTGAATTCATCCTGAATAAGACTGGCAAAATTCAAACTTTGTTCTAAGAAAGAGTTTTGCATCAAGCTAAACACAATGTACGATTCGGCCGAATTAGGATCGTACCCCTCATATTTTGATGTGTAATCCTCCTCGTAGGCTATAACTGCGTTTTCGCGCATAGCCACATCAAGGTTGTCCTGCGACTTATGAAGCCCCATAACGTATGTTTCGGTTCCGTATGGCGATCGACTGGTATTTGCATTACAGTGAATAGAAATGAAAAGGTCTGCACCACTTTCGTTAGCAATCTGGCTTCGCTTTTCAAGCGGAACAAACACATCGGTTTTGCGAGTATAAATCACTTCCACATCGCTCATATTCTCTTCAATATACTGCCCTACCATTAGAGCTACAGAAAGAACAATATCTTTTTCCTTAGACTTGCGCCCAACCGCGCCTGTGTCCTTACCTCCATGGCCAGCATCAATTACAACCTTGCGGAGTTTATAAACTTCCTGCGAATAAACTGATAATGGTTTGATAGGTAGCACAACTAGGCCCCATAATAAAACCAGCAAAATTCTCGTTACTATGATTTTAGATTTATTTACAATTTGCATATGCTCAAAGATTCTTTTTTTTAGTAGTTTTGAGCTCGATTTCAAAGTATTTATCCCACAAAAATAGCACTAAAATTGCATTTGAGAGCAACACTTATTTTATTTATTTCATTTTTAGCAGTTAGCCTACTTGTACCAAATCATCTAACTGCTAGTTTTAGCAATTATTGCCTGCTTCCAAGCGATTCTACACTAACACAACCCGACACACTGGGCATTAGTGCCGATTCCTTGTCGCTTCAGAAAGATTCAACTTCCTTGGCTACCGATTCAATAAATGCAAAAAAATCGCCTATTGATGCTCCAATTTACAAAGAGGCTAAGGACTCGCTACTCTACTCTATTGATGGCAAAAAGGTGTACCTCTGGGGCGAGGCCACTGTGAAGTATGAGCAAATGGAGCTAACGGCTGCATATATTGAATACGACATGGATTCGAGCATTGTATTTGCCCAAGGAGTACCCGACACCACTGGCGCTATTGTTGGCAAACCCGTTTTTAAAGAGGGCGAACAGGTTTTTAGGATGGAGAGAATGCGATACAACTTCGATACTAAAAAAGCGAAAATTTACGGAGTAATTACCGAGGAAGCCGATGGTTTTTTGCATAGCCAGGACACCAAGCTAATGCCCGACAAATCGATTAACGTACTAGGCGGAAAATATACTACTTGCGATCTCGATCACCCACACTTTTACATATCCATATCCAAAGCAAAACTACTACCAAACGACAAGCTGATTACTGGCCCTGCTCACCTAGTAATTGCCGATGTGCCGTTCCCCCTAATTCTTCCTTTCGGGTTTTTCCCCAGCAAGAAAGGACGCTCATCGGGTATCTTACTCCCCGAATACGGAGAGGAAGCCGAACGGGGGTTTTTCCTAAGGGGCGGGGGTTTTTATTTTGGGCTTAATGATTATTTCGATTTAAAAGTTACTGGAAACATATACTCTAAAGGATCTTGGGCCACTAACTTTTTAACATCGTATCGAAAAAGATATAGGTTTTCGGGTAGCTTTGGTTTCGATTTTTCACAAAACATAATTGGTGAGAAAGGCTACCCCGATTACCGAAAAGACCAATCGTACTGGCTTAGATGGAGCCATATGCAGGATCCAAAAGCTAATCCAAACTCTACATTTCAGGCTCGACTAAACCTAGGCTCGCCAAGCCATAACCGATACAACGCCCAAAGCGTTGAGAATTTCCTAACAAATTCTATTTCTTCCAGCATCTCATATTCTAAGGTATGGCCAGGCACACCATTCAGCATGACGGCCTCTATGAATCACTCGCAAAATAATTTGGACAGCACCATTACCATTGGATTGCCAAAAATGGCGCTTAACATGAACCGGATATACCCATTCAAACGGAAAAACAGCACAGGAACCCCCTCGTGGTACGAAAGGATTGGATTATCGTATTCGGCAAACCTCGACAACTCGGTTAGCACGCGAACCGACTCGCTGCTTTCGTTGGGTACGCTCGACAAAATGCGAAATGGAATGCAACATCGAATTCCCATTTCCACCTCGTTCAACTTGTTAAACTACATAACCGTTAGCCCCTCTGCAAACTATACTGAGAACTGGTATACTAAAACAATTATTAAACGCTGGGACGAGGATAAGAAAGAAGTGGTAACCGAAGATGTAAGCGGATTTAAACGTGCCTATCAGTACAATGCTGGCATTTCGGCAAGCACAAAACTTTACGGTATGTTTAGTTTTAAGCAAACATCAAAAATACAAGCCATAAGGCATGTAATTACTCCAAATGTTTCATTATCATACCGACCTGATTTTAGCGAGGAAAAGTACGGGTTTTACCATACAGTACAATCCGACACAACTGGTAAAAACTTTCAGGAATACTCCATTTTCCAAGGCACACTATTTGGCGGTCCGGGAATGGGAGAAAGTGGTTCAATAAACTTTGGTATTGCAAACA
Organism: uncultured Rikenellaceae bacterium; assembly: GCA_964612255.1. GTDB lineage: Bacteria > Bacteroidota > Bacteroidia > Bacteroidales > Tenuifilaceae > Perlabentimonas. The sequence goes on from CAZTFJ010000195.1 coordinate 3,678, forward strand.
ACCTTGAGATGAAAGTGCTTAGCGATAAGGATAGCACATCGAACACCAGAAAGATTAAGATACTTGAGAGTTTTAACCTAAATACCAGTTACAATATGCTGGCCGACTCAATGCACTGGAGTCCAGTTTCCATAACTGCTCGTACTAGGCTATTCGAGATGTTTAACATCAACTTTTCAAGCACACTCGATCCTTATGGAATCGACGAGAAAGGTCGTCGCGTAAAAGACTTTCAGTATATCCTAAACAAACAGCTATTTCGGTTCACCAATTTTAGGGCTGGTATTAGCTTTTCGCTAAGCGGTGGCGATGGTAAAGGCAATGACAATTCTAATGCTAGTGCAGATAATATGCGGGGCATGACGCGTGGCAATATGGGAGGAATGCCACCCCTTGATGGAGGAATGAACGATGCCATGTTTGGCGAAAGCATTGGAACTGGCTACGTAAATGGCGATTACGTTGATTTCGATGTGCCGTGGAATATGCGGTTCGACTACTCCTTTTCCTACTCAAAGCAAAGCCTGGAACCCCGAACAACCCAAACGCTATCGTTCTCGGGCGATGTAAGTTTATCGCCAAAATGGAAAATTGGCTTTCGCTCAGGTTACGACTTCAAGGGCAAGAAACCAACCACCTCATCGCTAAATTTCTTCCGCGACCTACACTGCTGGGAAATGAGCCTTTCGGTGGTTCCCTTGGGATACTTACGTAGCTTTAGCTTTAAAATAAACGTGAAATCGGGTACGCTCCGCGATTTAAAACTATCGCGCCGTCAAAGCCATTTAGACCGTTAACAAATTGTTTAACCCTAATAATAATTAATGTGATGAAAAAAATAATTAACACAGACAAGGCTCCAAAAGCAGTTGGCCCATACAGCCAAGCGGTTGAAGCAGGTGGTTTAGTTTTTATATCTGGCCAAATACCAGTAAACCCCGAAACAGGCAAAATTGTAGAGGGTGGTATTGCAGAACAAACCGAACAAGTACTGAAAAATATGGGTGCCATTCTGGCCGAGGCTGGACTTAGTTTCGAAAATGTGGTTAAAACCACTTGCTTGCTAAGCGATATGGATAACTTTGTTCCAATGAATGAGGTTTACGCTAAGTACTTTACCGAAAAAATGCCGGCTCGTGCGGCATATGGTGTTGTTAAGCTACCCTTAGGCGTTTTGGTAGAAATTGAAGCCATTGCCGTTAGGTAAGTTGCAAAACCAAACACAAAAAAAGCCTCGAAAAATCGAGGCTTTTTTTGTATCAAAGAGAGAGGAGATGTAACTATTCTCCTACTACTTCAAATTCGATGTTAACTTTCACTTCGCGGTGAAGCTTAATTACGGCAGTGTAGGTTCCAACCTCTTTAATTTGCTCCTCTTTAATAAGGATGCTCTTACGGTCAATATCGAAACCTTTCTCCTTAAGCGACTCGGCAATCTGAATGGTATTTACCGATCCAAATATTTTACCCGTAGTGCTGGTTTTGGCTCCAATGCTAAGCTTAACGCCTTCAAGTTTCTGGCCTATAGCTTCGGCATCGGCTTTTATCTTAGCCTCTTTATGTGCTCTTTGGCGAATATTTTCGGCCAACACTTTTTTTGCCGACTCGGTAGCTGCAGTTGCAATACCCTGAGGTATAAGGTAGTTGCGCGCATAGCCATCCTTCACTGTAATTATATCGTCCTTATGCCCTAAAGTGGCAATGTCTTGTTTTAGTATTATTTCCATCGCTTTGTTCTCCTGAGTTTATTTCAACAAATCGGTTACAAATGGCAGCAAAGCCAAATGGCGAGCCCTTTTAACAGCGGTGGCAACTTTACGCTGGTACTTAAGCGAAGTTCCAGTTAAACGGCGAGGCAAAATGCGACCTTGCTCATTCAAGAACTTCTTTAAAAATTCAGGATCTTTGTAATCAATGTACTTAATGCCATTCTTCTTGAAACGGCAGTACTTTTTCTTTTTGATATCAACGGTAGGGGGCGTTAGATATCTAATTTCACTCTGATTTTGTGCCATGTTTTACTCCTCCTTCTTTTGTTGTTCAACCTTAGCTCTCTTTTTCTGAGCATACTCAATGGCATGCTTGTCCATACGGAAAGTTAGGAATCGAATAACGCGCTCATCGCGGCGATACTGAAGTTCTAACTTGTCAATCAACTCACCAGGAGCCTTAAACTCAATGAGGTAGTAAAACCCTGTAGATTTCTTTTGAATGGGGTAGGCCA
>CAZTFJ010000196.1:0-4484 GCA_964612255.1 uncultured Rikenellaceae bacterium
GATGGTTTTTCAGAACTTTCATCAATTGAAAATACTAGCGTTGGGGCTCGGGCATTCCATCGGTTTGGCAACAGGAGCAAGCTAACCGCCGATTTTTTCAATATCAGAGAGGATAGGCGTGGTGGCGACAAGCATGAGTACCCGCTGCATGAATCGGGCATTGCCGAGGCGGTAAATCACAATATTACCATGGGAGCCCTAACCTTCGATCAGTTTATTGGCGAGATGAATTTGCTGTCGGTGTTTGCATCGGCGCAAAATGTAAATCGCGATTCGTACTATGGTGCCAACTACTCGCTAAGCGATTACGGATATACAACCGATTTATCGTATACTTTAGGCGCTCAGTACAAGATGCATGTTAAAGGTACTGGCATAATTGTAGGAGTTGAGAATCAGGGTGGTTTGCTAAAGGATACTAAGCTTGGCTTCGCCGATTACGATAATGCAGAAATTGTAAATGGCCAGGTGGTTTCGGTTCCTCACACTGAGAATACCGTGGTTGCCGATCAGCAGCAGAGTATTACAGGGGTTTTCACACAGGTCGATTACTCAATAAACAGTTTTAAAACAACTGCCGGCGTTAGGTACGATCATTACAAGATTGCCGATGCCATGAACGCTAGCAACGAGATTGTTGGCAATGTGCTTAGCCCAAGGGTTACCCTAATGTACGATATTAGCGATAGGATACAGGCTAGGGTTAGCTATGCCATGGGCTATCGCGCTCCTCAAATCTTCGATGAGGATTTACATATCGAAACTTCGGCTGCAAGGAAAGTGATTCACAAAAATTCACCCGATTTGAAGCAGGAAACCAGTCATAGCTACATGGCCTCCCTCGATATGAATCAGAATTTTGGCGACGTGCAAACAAATCTTTTGGTTGAAGGGTTTTATACCAAGTTAAACAACCCATTTGCCAATGAGTATGGCGATATGGATGAGAACGGAGTAGTGGTTTATACCCGCGTAAATGCCGAGGATGGTGCCGTGGTAAAAGGTGTAAATTCGGAGCTAACAGTAATTCCTGTATCTGCTCTTTCGTTAAGGGCTGGTTTTACCTTTCAGCAAAGTTTGTTTGAGGTAGAGCAAGAGTTTAACGAGCGTGGTTTCTTCAGAACACCCGATAGTGACGGTTTTTTTACTGCCGATTGGAATCCATCGAAAAAGTGGAGCCTTAGCGCCACCGGAACATATACCGGTTCAATGCTGGTTCCGTATTTTGGCCCAACCATTGCAAATCCTGAGGAAGGGGAATTACGCCGAAGCGATGACTTCTTTGATTTGGGACTGAAAATTTCCTACAATATCAAAATAAATGGTGCCACGTTACAAATATTTGGTGGTGCTAAAAATATATTTAACTCATACCAAAACGATTTTGACATAGGTATTGAACGTGACCCTGGATATATGTATGGTCCTAACCAACCACGAATGATTTATTTTGGATTTAGAGTTGGTAACAGGTTGCGCTAGTTAAACCTTTTTTAATAACCAAAAGCCTTGCTAGTTACCTAGCAGGGTTTTTTTTAAGCCTGTTTATCATGATGTGCGACAATGGAGGGGAGAGGGGTAAATGGTATATCAAAATAGCTGCAAACTGTATATAGAATCAGGGCTAAAGCCCAGCGAGCAATGCGAATTATTGAACCCTGCCCTAAAGGACAGGGTTACTTTATTACCTTGCAGCAATAGGCAGAATATAGCCTTTGTTTTTTTGCTGCCCAAGCTTTTGGGATAGTGTCAATTCCCAATGACTTTTCCTTATCTTCTCCAAAGCAGGCTGATAAATAGCCCCGGCCTTCAGGTCGGGGTTATAGCGTTTTAGTGTACTATGGGCTTTAGCCCTGTCTGATTTGCAGGTAATTAAGGCAATCCTAGCCTAATTAACAGGGTTACTTTGTATTATACTTCATAGCAATAGGGAAAAACAGAATGCTGTTGGTTTGGAAGCCCATACTTTTGGGATAATTTCTATTGCAAGCTGTATAGAGAGTCAGGGCTAAAGCCCAGTGGAAAAGGTTAATTAGCTACCCCCTGTCCTAAAGGCCAGGGTTAGTTTCATACCTTACCGCAAAAGGGAAACATAGTCGCTGTTGGTTTCTGTGCCCGTACTTTTGGAGTAAGTGTTATTGCTGTTACCAATGATCTTCTTCCCTCTTTAAAACAGGCTAATGCAACAAACCCCGGCCTTTAGGCCGGGGCTATAGTGCTTTATAAAACTTTGGGCTTTAGCCCTGATTAATTTATAGATAATAAAATCTATTTAAATATATCTTTCACATCGTCCCAGTTGCCATCATTCTCTGCAGGGGTCAAGCCCAACGCGTGGGTTACAATATTGTAAACATTTGTGTTTATAAATGCCTTATGCTGATAATCTTTTTTAAAGGCGGGGCCTTGTGCAAAAAATATACCGTGCATATCGGGGTTAGCGTTATCGTAGCCGTGGGCTCCGCCAGTGTAGCGTGAGTTATCGGTTGAGAACCCAACGCTGTAATGCTCATCGGCTTCAATAAGGATGTCCTGAATGCGTGGGTTTGAGCCGTAGTGCAACCTCTCTGGTATTTCGTGGCGTTCCCATACCTTTAGGTTTGGAATGGCTTTTAGCGCTGCAATGGCCTGCTCTCTGAACTCGTCCTTGGGTTGCAAACTGTACACCGGGCTTCCACCGGTAATTACATCAAACCAATCTTTCTCTACATATTTATTTAGGTTGATATATTTTTCGGGTGATATATCGGCCATGCCGTGATCTGAAACCAAAATGAAGTTAATGTTTTCGGCTATGGGTAGCTCATTTAGCCTGTTTATAAATACACCTACCAAGCTGTCGAGCTGTTCAACCTTGGCAAGTGTATTGCTGCCTGTGGGGCCATCGCGGTGTGCAATCCAGTCGGGTTCATGGTAGTACCAAGCAATTAGCTTTGGTCGTTGTTCGAGCGGTAGGTTAAGCCAGCTAATAACGGAGTCAATCCTGTCGTCGAATGATACTTTTTGGTTGTATTTTTTCCAGAACGATGGGTAGCTGCCGCCAATGGGGGCTTCTGAACCAACCCAATAGTATGTAGCAGCTTTTTGTCCTTGCTTCTCGGCGGTTACCCAAAATGGCTCGCCACCGTAAAAGTTGGGGTTTTCAACGGCATCCCTATCGCCCATAGAGTAAAATCCTAATTCGGGGTCATAAAAACGGTTGCCCACAAGCCCATGGTTATTTGGGTGTAACCCAGTGGCTAAGCTATAGTGATTGGGAAATGTTTTTGATGGGTAGCAAGGAATTAACGCCTCGGCTTTAACTCCATTCTTGGCCATTTGGTTGATGTTGGGCGTGTTGGCCAGGGTAGGATAGTCCCAGCGGAAAGCATCGAGCGATAGAATAACCACGTATTGTTCATCATTCTCAACCTCGTTGGTTTTGCAACCGGTTGTGAAAGTAAGGGTTATGAATGCAATGGTTGCTAGCAATAGTATAGATAAAGCTGAGTTCTTTCTTTTCATTGTTATATATTTGTTTTATTGTTTGTGTTATCGAGGATTAGACTTCTTATCGCTAAAAAGGTTTTACCAGCATGTGAATAGGTTTCTACAGAGTTGATATTTTTAAATTCTACTGCTGATATTATAGAACTATGCTGCAAATATGATGATTTTTTGTGAAATTCCTTTGACAAGAGTTAAGTGCCGAAAGACAGAAGACGGAAGACCGAAGTTAGAAGACCGAAGTTAGAAGATTGAAGTTAGTAGATCAAAGTCAGAATACAGGCTGGTTATCCAACATCTAATTTCCAATATCAAAATCCGTCTTTTAACATCAACGTTAATATCAATAAATCAAAATGCAAGCTCTCACGAATTTATATGGTAGTACTAAACTTTTCAATATACCCTTCCACATCAAACTTGCGCTTGCAACCGTTGTAATTCATATACCTGATTTTTCCGAAAACTGGTCGGGTTCCCCACGCTCTGTCATGCACTCCGCCAATGCTCCATGCAATGCCTGCATAACCGTTGGGGTCGCGCCCATCGAGGCTGTATTTGTCGTTTAAATATATGGAAAATTCCATAGCCTGCTCGGGCGATTTTGTCCACTCCAAAATCTTTTTGGCCCAGTACATCCTCATATAGCCGTGCATTTTGCCTGTTTTTACCATTTCTTTCTGTGCGGCGTTCCAAAGGTTATCATGTGTTTTTGCTTGCTCAAATTGTGCTAAACTATATGTAAAGTCGCGTTCGTCGTTGCAGTGTTCGCTATGCGATTGCTTAGCCCAGTTGTGAAAGCCTTTTGTTGTGTCGTAATCGGGGTTGTAATAACAAAAATTATCCGATAGCTCGCGCCTAACAATTAATTCCTCCAGAAAAGCCAATTTGTCCTCGGCTGGTGCGTTAGCTTTAGATATTTCAATGGCAACTCGCTGTGCCGATAGCTGTCCGTAGTGTAGGTAGGGAGAGAGGTTCGACTGGCCATTGGCCAGCGG
>CAZTFJ010000196.1:4584-5888 GCA_964612255.1 uncultured Rikenellaceae bacterium
ATTTTGAAGCCAATTCCATATTTTTTCAGGCTAACTTCAACTTGTTTTAGCCCATCGAGCATAAAGTTGTAGTGCCTTAGATTAGCACCCAAAAAATTGTTAGTAAGGGTAAATACAACAGTAAGTTTCTGGTTTAGATTGTTGGCTTGCTCAATGGCATAAAGCAAGGCCCAGTTGTCATGAACTCGCTGGTCGCGCGACATCCAGTAAACAACTGGGCCATCCTGTGTTCTAGTACTTGTGTTTAAATGCGTTACTCTTTGCTTGTTAACCATTTGTATTATCGTAATGTTTCGCGATTAAGATACTGCTCCGATTTCATGAGAATATCAACATATTGCGATCGACGATACGCAAATGGATCTTTTGTGTTTTTGCGCGAGAGTTTTCCCTTAAATTCATCAATGCTGGAATATCCTTTCTTATCCATCCATGTCTCAATTTCAGTAAGGATGGTTTTTATCTGGTCTGTCCCATTCTTGTAAAGTGTGCTTACCACCTGGAAGGCCGAAGCTCCAGCCAGCATAGTTTTTACCGCATCGGATCCGTTAATAATTCCTCCTGCACTGGCAATATCGGCATTAATATTGCCAAAAAGCAAGCCAGCAAACCTAATGGTAAGCCTAACATCGTAGCTGTTGCTAAGCACAATGCTTTGCTCAAGCGTTTCTTTATCAATATCAATGTCGGGTTGAAACATCTTGTTAAATAGCACAAAACCCTTAACTTTTTCTAGGTCCATTCGGGTTATTACCGAGAGCGGATTGGTATAAAAGGGGCTAAGTTTTACAGCAATGGGGATTGAAACAGCCTTTACAACGTTGTTCAGGGTATCTACTTGTGCTTGGATAATGTCGGCCTCGGTCATCTCAAAATTTCGAGGAGTCATGTATAGGTTTAACTCTAAAGCATCTACCCCCGTTTGCTCAATTTGTTTAGCATACTCAACCCAGGTGTCGTTATGCATAGCATTTAAACTGGCAATTACAGGGATCGATACGCTCTCCTTGGCCCGTTTTAACTTAAGCAGGTGCTCTTTAGGCCCTGCATGCTTAATTTCGGGGAATAGGCGTGTCATTTCTGCATTTCGCTCGGCGTATTCGTCTAAAGAGTTTTGTAGATCTAGCTCATCGAGCTGGATTTGCTCTTCGAACAGCGATTTTATTACAATGGCTCCAGCGTTTTCGAGAGCGCTAAGTTTTTCGGGGTTTGCAGTTAAAGACGATGCGCCAACAATTATCGGATTGTTTAGCTCTAACCCCAGATAGGTAGTTTTTAGGTTTGCCATAATTCTCTTTTTTTGG
>CAZTFJ010000197.1:0-5867 GCA_964612255.1 uncultured Rikenellaceae bacterium
CCTTCAGCCCCCTCAACCCAAGCAGTAGCGAAATCCCCATCAACTAAGTTCTGACCTCAATAGGGCTTATTGTGCCAGTTGTTATTCACATCTGGATGGGCAAGCTCTGAGGTTGCCTTAAGTAGATATCCATTCGATTCTTGTAGGGCCAACTCGGTCCATTCCTGTGCCCATAGGCATTGGCTCATAAAAAGTAAGGCTATTACACATCCTCTCATAATGGCAAGGTATTTATTTGAACTGTGGTAAACTTTTTAGCTTGGCCACAATAGTATCTCTAGTAGCCAGTATTTTCATGCGGTCGTAATTGTCCTTGCTATCAACATAACGGTTTATCCGCCTTATCATCCGGCTTATTTCTTGTGATGATAAGTCGTTGCCAATAAGTTCAATTATGGCCAGCGTGTAGGCTCTGCTATTCTCAAGATTTTCAATCTCGGCAAGGCGTTGGCGTTTGGTCTGGGGTAAAATTTCATTAAAATTAAGCCCCCATTCCAATAACGGAATATGCTCCGTTTGCCTGCGGATAAAGCTCAAACTAGCTTTTATAATAGCTGTTGAATCTATTTCAACAGGTTCAATTTCGGTCACCCTATTCTCTGAGGCGTGGTAAATAAACCACTTTTGACTAACACTTGTGCTCGCCGAATCGGATTGCTGTACCTGAATGCTTTTATCGCTCGACAAACGAAAAGGCGATAGGTTAAACACCACATCATTGTTCACAAAAAAAGCAGTAGTTTCCCACACGCTTCTATTGGCGTTCAACGAGCCAAAATCATAAATATGTATTAAGCTATCGCTACTAAATATGTACATATAAAGAGATATGTTTTCGTAAAGAGTCTTGGAAATTCCACCATCGGGAAACCGAAGTAATCCCTTGGGGTGCCTAAACACCTTATGGAATTTATAGAACACAACCTGCGACGAATCGGCATTGTAATTTGCTCCCCAGCCAATGTCGGAGTGAACCTGAATTCCCCCATAACAACCGCTTAGCAAGACAAGCGAAGTAAAATAAAGAATAACCCAAACGCCCTTCATTCCATTATACTTTAATTCTGCCAAATATTGTAAAACTGAAAGAATGCACAAATACTAAACAGAAAAAACCATAAACAAATGTCTATCAAAATATTGTACAAGTCAAGTAGTTGGTAAGTTTTTTAGGCTAATATCAAAATACAAATAGCAGCAACACTATACCATTTCACGTATTACACTGGAATGAAATGGCAGCACAGTATTTACATACAGCTATTTACAAAACAAAAAATTGCGATAATGAAACCCTATAGCATTATCGCAATTTCAATAATTTATGATGCAACCCAATGCTAAAAAGCCAATTCAAACATTATTTCAAATATTCCCGAATCGGGGTAAGGGTTTTCGAGGCAATTATCTAGATGGTTATAATCTATTACAATTTTAGATTTACCCTGAATATGGTAGGCTAGGCCAGCAATGTAACGTTTCGATAGGTATGGGTTATCCGTATTGTAAGTCTCTTTCTGGTCGTAGCGAGCAAAGATGCTCGCTTTTTTATTAAAAAATTTAACCTCAGTAAAAAAACTTTGCCCCCTGTTGCTTAGCGGGTTACCATCTGGGTCAATAAGTTTGCCAGTATGGTCACCCAGCGCCTGATAGTATTGTCCGGTTATTACAAAGTACTCCTGTTCGTACGACAGGAAACCAGCATACAAATTCCAATCGGGCGATTGTGCAGTATTTCCCTTACCCAAGGCTCCAGCAAAGCTTGCTTGTAAGCCAGGTAGTTTTTGGGGCATAGGCCTTAGGGTTAATCTCCATTGAAAGGTTTTGTTGTCGTTTTTTTCTAAAGCAGAATAGCCACCTCCATTATAAATCCCAAAAGCAAAAGAGCCCCACTTGCCTGCATGATTCTTATTCACTCGCTTTTGGTATTCGTCATCCATTTTCCCACCAATAAGCGATGTTATGGTTAATCCAAAATCGGCCGAGCTCACCTGATCGATCCTGTCAAGGTAGTGCGATCCTTCAACTCTATACCTATTTATCTTCTCTTCGTATTCAATAAAAGGAGTAAAAACTTGTCCAATTAGTATTGATGGTTCTGTAAAAAACCCTTTCATGGTAGGATCCTTAAACTGGGCAAAACAATACTTCAAACGCATCTCTACATCGCCCTCGCCATCGCCTTCATGGTCAACAGTAATATCAGGGGTTATCCTTCCGCTTAAAAAAGGAGTAATATTTTGAGTAAAGGTAATATAGCCTCGTTTAAGCAGAAACTCGCCATGACTCATATCGCTCTCAAACTGATGGCGATAGCCAAGAAACATCTGCGCCGAAACCTTACTATCGGTCAACATCTTTTTAACCAAAGATAGAGTATCAACCTTTTCGGCAGATAGCGTAGTATAATGTGTAATCCCAATTAAGGATATAACCAACAGAATCTTAATGAATTTAGTCATTTGGTATTATTTTTACGACCGACAAAAATATAAATTTGATACTTAGTAAAAAATCTTTTTATGCTCATTACCCAACTACTATAGCACATATTTTTTTATTAAACTGCTCTTAGCAGGCAACTTCTAGTCACCTAGAGCTAAACGTTTGCTTACTAAATACATCAAATGTAGGTCTATCCATTCAGGAGCATCTTTAAAAATTCAATTATTCACCAAAATAATTATCATGAAAAGAATCGTACTACTTTTAGCGCTCACCTTTGCATTATTTGCGGCAAAAGGGCAGCAAGAGGCGCTGTGGCTGCGCTATCCATCCATTTCGCCCAACGGGCAAGAGATAGTATTTAGCTATAAGGGCAACCTATATAAAGTTGAATCGAGCGGTGGAACTGCCACCCCGCTAACTCTTCATAAATCGTATAATTATATGCCCGTGTGGAGCCCCGATGGCAGTAAAATTGCCTTTGCAAGCGACAGGTATGGCAATTTTGATGTTTACGTTATCCCTTCAACAGGCGGAACAGCCCAAAGGCTAACATACCACTCGGGCAACGATATGCCATGGGATTTCACTCCCGATGGACAGCACATCATTTTTAGCTCTCCCCGCAACGACCTAAACACCTCCGTTAGGTTCCCAAACCGAGGTGTTTTTGGCAAGCTATACAAGGTTCCAGTTCAGGGCGGCAGAAATCTACTAATATCTACAGCTGGTTTCCAGAATGCTCGTTTCGATAGTAAGGGCGACCGTATAATATTCCAAGATCGCAAAGGCTACGAAGATGAATGGAGAAAGCACCACACATCATCGGTTACCCGTGATATATGGATTTACAACTTGGTAAAAGAAGAATATACTAAGGTAAGTGATTTTGAAGGCGAGGATCGCGAACCCATCTTTGCTAGCAACGACAATTCCTTTTACTATCTAAGTGAAAAGAATGGCGATCAGAATATTTTTAAACGCTCTCTCGATACCAATACAGAAACTCAGCTCACAAGTTTCGAGAACCATCCGGTTAGGCATTTAACCAGGGCAAACGACAACACCCTATGCTTTACCTGGAATGGCGAAATTTACACCCTTAAAGAGGGTGGTGAGCCCAAAAAGGTATCGGTTACCGCACCGTTCGATTTTAGTGGCAAAGACGAGGAGATTGTATCGATAAACAGCGGAACTACAGAAATGTCACTCTCTCCAAATGGGAAAGAGATAGCCTTCGTTTTCCGCGGCGAAGTATTTGTAACATCCACTGAAGGTAGCACAACCAAACGCATTACCAACACCCCAGAGCAGGAGCGTATGATTAGCTGGGCACCCGACGGACGAACACTATACTACTCTACAGAACGAGGCCAAAGCTGGGATATCTACAAAGCCAATATTGTGCGCGACGAAGAACTCTACTTTTTTGCATCAACCCTTGTTAATGAGGAGCCTGTTATTGCTACAGATAAGGAAGAGTTTCAGCCCGAGGTTTCGCCAAATGGTAAATACATAGCATACCTTGAAGAACGCAATACGCTAAAATTGTTTAATATTGATAACAAATCAACTGAAACCGTAATTCCTGCTGGCCAAAACTTCTCATACAGCGATGGCGATCAGGATTACACATGGAGTTCAGATAGCAAATGGCTTGTTGCCCGCAGCTCAATGGGCTTTTATGGTGCATCGTACCTAGTTGCATACAGCTCGAGCAACCCGCAAGAAGAGCACAAACTTACCAATAGTGGTTTTTCCGATGGCGCTCCTTTATGGTCAAAAGATGGCAAATCGATGCTTTGGATAAACGACAAGTACGGCAAAAAACCACTGGCATACCAAGGAGCGAGAGAAGTTGACATCTTTGCCATGTTCTTCGACAAAGAGGCCTACGACAGGTTCATGCTTAGCAAAGAGGAGTTTGACTTGCTAAAAGAAAAAGAGAAAAAGGATAAGGACAGCAACGAGGAAAGCGACGATGAGAAGGAAAAAAGTAAAAAGAAAAGAAAAGCGGATAAGAAAAAAGACGATGAGCCCAAGTGGACTCCCGATTTCGAAAACGCAAAGGACAGAAGAGTAAAACTTACCCCCGGATCGGTTAATCTTGCAAACTTTTGCATCTCACCCAAAGGCGATAAGCTATACTACATGGCCCGTTACGAGAAGAATTACAACCTTTGGGAGGTTGATACCCGCACCAGAGAGCTTAAATCGTTAGCTAAGCTTAATGCTCGCTGGGGTAGCTGGATGGATATTACCGACGATGGCAAAACCATTTTTGTTCTGGCCAATGGCAGAATCCAAAAGGTTGACACCAAAACCGGAAAGGTTAACTCCGTATCAATAAATACCGAAATGGTTCTAAATGCTGCTGCTGAACGAGAGTATATTTTTAACCACGCATGGCGACAAGTTAAAAAGAAATTTTACGACCCTAACCTGCATGGGATTGATTGGGAAATGTACCGTGAGGCTTACGCAAAGTTTTTACCCCATATCAATAATAATTACGATTTTCAGGAATTACTCAGCGAAATCTTGGGCGAACTAAACGGTTCGCATACCGGTGGCCGCATCTCTTGGGCTTTTCTACAACGAGCAAAAAGGTGGAAACGGACTTGAGATTACCGAAGTTATTAAGGGTGGCCCCCTTGATAAAGCAGAAAGTAAGGTTAAAGCTGGCCATATTATCGAGAAGATTGATGGTGAGGCCATAACGGATAGTTACGACTGGAACATACTACTTAACCGTAAAGCCAATAAAAACGTACTCCTTAGCCTATTCGATCCTAGCACAAAGCAACGTTGGGACGAAACTGTAAAGCCAATATCATCTGGTGCAGAAAACGGATTGCTATACAACCGTTGGGTTGAAACCATGCGCGATATGACCGAAAAGCTAAGTAATGGCCGCGTGGGCTATGTTCATGTTAGGGGTATGAACGATGGGAGCTACCGAACCGTTTTCGACGAGGTGCTGGGCAAGAACGCCGATAAGGATGCCCTAATTGTTGACACCCGTTTCAACGGAGGTGGTTGGCTACACGAAGACCTATCGAATTTTCTTGATGGCAAACCTTACGCCACATTCAGACCCTACGGCTACGTGGCAAGGGGTGGTGAACCCCGCGACAAATGGTCGAAACCAAGCGTAGTGCTTATGAGCGAAAGCCACTACAGCGATGCCCATGCGTTTCCATATGCATACCGCGCCAAGGGAATAGGCAAACTAATTGGTATGCCCGTTCCGGGCACCAGCACCGCCGTTTGGTGGGAAAGACAAATAGACCCTACTATTGTTGTCGGTATCCCAATGAGTGCATTTTATGGTATTAAGGAGGGTATCGGGAAAATGGTCATGCGGCCTGCCGCCTTCGCCAAAGGGAACAAGAGAACTCTTGGGAATCTCAAAACGTTGC
>CAZTFJ010000198.1:0-2617 GCA_964612255.1 uncultured Rikenellaceae bacterium
AAAATTTGTCCAAAAGTATGGTCTGAAACTAGTCTTATAAACTGCTCAACCCTTATCGTGTCTAACTTGTCAAAAATATCATCGAGTAACAGTATGGGCTTTATCCCTGAAATCTTCTCAATAAAATTGAATTGGGCCAGCTTTAAGGCTATGAGATATGTTTTCTGTTGACCCTGCGAGCCCTCTTTTTTTATGGGGTGATTATTTATGGTTAGTACTAAGTCGTCTTTATGTATACCCTTGGTTGTGTGTTGTACAATCCTATCTTTATCTATTGACTCGGTTAGTAGCTCTTTAAGGCTTTTCTCGGTTAGGTGCGATTGGTATTCTAGCCTTACCTCTTCAACACCGTTTGAAACTTTCTGATAGTATTCCTGAAAAATTGGTGTTAGCTCGTGAGTGAAATTTAGCCTTTGCTCGTAAATGCTTTGTGCTAATGCATCTAGTTGATCGTCGATAACATCAACCAGATCTTTTAGGGTGCTAAAGTTGTATGACTTTTCCTTTAGCAATTTGTTTCTGTTGGCTAGCAGCTTATTGTATTTTAGTACATTGTCGAGGTAGGGGTGGTTGTACTGCGATATTACCCCGTTCATATACTTTCGGCGTTCGTCGCTACCATCTAGTATTAAGCTCGAATCGGCTGGCGAGATGATAACAATTGGTAAAAAGCCAATGTGGTCGGCCAATCGTCCGTATTCCTTGCCGTTGCGCTTGAAAACCTTACCCGTATCCTTTTTTACTGCGCAGTAAATATTCTCGTCCTTGTCGTTGCGGAAATACTCGCCTTGGATTAAGAAAAAATCGTGATTATGATTGATGTTCTGGTAGTCGATGGAGTTGAAGTTGCTTTTGCACATCGACATGTAAAAAATAGCATCAAGCAGGTTGGTTTTACCCACCCCATTGTTGCCCACAAAACAATTTACTTTGGGGTGAAGCGTGATGTCGACCTGATTGTACGACTTGAAGTTAAGCAGATTAAGAAGCTTTAGATGCATATGTTTTGGCGCTTTGCGATGGCTGTGCAAAGGTAAACAGAAAAACGCATAAGAAAAATTGTGACAAATATTTCACCATAAGCGAAAAACCATTACTTTTGCGCTTGCCTAATTAGAAGTGCAAAATACTGCATGGGCATTTTACTTTTTTCGACAAAACTGTAATAACTATAACTCATTATTTTTTTAGCTATGGCAAAAGATAAACACAAGGAAACGCAGGATACAGGTGCTGAGGCCTTGGAGAATGCATTAACCAGAACAGAGCAGTACATTGAGAACAACCAGAAGAGCTTAACTATAATTGTTTTAGCTGTTGTTGTGATTATTGGTACCTTTTTAGCATATACAAGGCTTTACATCGCTCCAATGGAGAAAGAAGCCCAATCGCAGGCTTTTGCTGCTGAGCAGTATTTTGAGCGCGATTCTTTTAGCTTAGCACTGAACGGTGATGGTAACTACTTAGGTTTCCTCGATATTATCGATAGCTACGGCCCTACCAAGGTGGCTAACCTTTCGCACTACTACGCAGGTATTTCTTATCGTCAGTTAGGTGATTTTGAGAAAGCTATTGAGCATCTACAGCGTTTTAGCACTAAGGACGATATGGTGAAATCTGTTGCTCTTGGAGCTCTTGGCGACTGCTATGTGGAATTAGAAGATTTGAAAGAGGGTGCAGGCTATTACATTAAGGCTGCTGAGGTTGCCCAGAACGATTTTACCTCACCAATATACCTAATGAAAGCGGGTGTGGTGTACGAGGAACTTGGTAGCTACGATAAAGCGCTTAAGGCATACCAAGAAATAAAAGAGAAATTCCCGAGATCAGCCGAAGGTAGAGAGATTGAAAAATACATCACTCGCGTTGATTTGAAGAAATAATTTTTAAACTTTTCAGCAGAAAACCAACCCCATCAGGTTGGTTTTCTTTATTTTTACACAAACTAAAAATCTGAATGAAATGGCAACATATCTGAAAAATTTATCAAACTACGATTCAACCAAAGTGCCCTCGGCAAAAAAGATGAAGTTTGGTATTGTGGTTTCCGATTGGAATTCGGAGGTAACCCATGAACTTTTGCGTGGCGCTTACGAAACCCTAACTGCTCATGGTGCTAAGGAAGATAATATCTTGGTAAAGCATGTTCCCGGTAGCTTCGAGCTGGTTCTTGGGGGGCAGTTTATGGCAGAATACGCCGATTTAGACGGAGTTATTTGTTTGGGGTGTGTTATTCAGGGCGAGACTCCTCACTTTACCTATGTGTGCCAGGGAGTTACTCAGGGAATTGCCGAGCTGAATATGAACTATAATATCCCATTTGTATTCGGATTGCTAACTACCAATACTCTTGAGCAGGCCAAGGATAGAGCAGGAGGCAAGCATGGTAACAAGGGGATTGAGGCTGCCGTAACGGCTGTTAAAATGGCTGCCTTGCAACGTGATATGGAAGAGTTGGAAGATAACTAGATAGCTATTTTCTTTTGTTTATATGCAAAGAGGGGGATTTAGCTATCCCCATCTTTTACAAATATATCTTCAATCCAATCGAGTAGTCGTTTAAGTAAACGAAAGTACAGAAAAGCATAAAGCAGAATTGAGGTTAACCAAATTACTA
>CAZTFJ010000198.1:2713-3201 GCA_964612255.1 uncultured Rikenellaceae bacterium
ATTATGTTAACCCAAAATGTGCTGTAGTAAGTTCCAAATACTTGTTTAACAGGGGCGTAAAAGTGTGCGCTAACAAATTTGTTTTCGGGTAATAGGTAAATAGGATCAAGTTTTTGTATCAGCCTTCCCTTATACTCAATTATTCGTTCAACCTCCGAGGAGTTTCTTACAAAATCGCTGAGACTCTCGTTAAAATGGTTGCGCTTTAGTGCTAAGAATTCTTCCTTATCTTCAGGAGTTTGTTGGTGCGATCTAATAATGCTGTCCTTCTTCTCACTTGCTTTATTGTATAGCTTTACGTAGTATAACCGGAGCTGTTCTAGGTAAGTGTTTATGTCGTTAATTAAATCCTCGTTAATGGTTTCAACGCTAAGTTTATCGATATGTTTGAAAGGATATTGCGAACTAGCTGGGTTTGTTGCCTCGTAGGTAAACTCATTCCTAAGCAGTTCAAGCGCATTAGCCACATCCTCTTGTCGGTTGGGGTT
>CAZTFJ010000198.1:3269-5809 GCA_964612255.1 uncultured Rikenellaceae bacterium
CCTTGTTCTGAAGTGTACGTAGCCAGTAGTTACGCTTAAAATCGGAAATGCTCATGGCTTCGTCGATGTAATAAAAAGGCTTTTGGTACTTATTGTTTTTAAATTGATTAACCGCTAGCGCTTCGTATGCCCATCGCGAAACAATGATTTCGCCATACGGGGGTATGTTGCTTGGTGATGATATGACTGGGTTTAACTTCTCAAATTTCACAATTATACCGCTAAGAATAATTTGTGGAATAACAAGGAATGGGATGAGGATGTAAATGGTTACCACGGTTTTAAAACTATCGGAGATGAGTAGTCCCAGCATATTGGCAGAGAACCACGTGCTGAAAAGAACTATCCAGTATTCAAAGTACATCCCTTTTATTTCGAGTATTGTGTTGCCAATTAGCACAAATACAAGGGCCTGAAACGCCGATAACGATAACAGGATTAAAACCTTAGACATGAGGTAACTCCCCCAGCTAAGGTTCAAAAACGACTCGCGTTTCTGAATTTTTCGGTCCTTAATTATCTCCTCGGCACTTACGGTAAGGCCAACAAAAAATGCCACAATAACCGACATGAACAGGTAAACGGGGAGGTTGCTGTTCTCCATTAGTGTGTAACCGTACTCGTTGGCTGGGTCAACGTTGTAATACTTTATTATTGATGATAAAAGAAATGCTAGCAGCGGTGCTTCAAACAGGTTAATTACCATGTACTGTGTGTTAGCAATTTTGCTGAGCACATCGCGTTGTATGAAAACCCTAAGCTGTTTTAGCCAACCTGGAATTTTAAACAGAATTTTTGGTAATTCAGAGGGTGGTTCGGCTTCGTGTTCTTCGGTGGGTGTGGTTTGATTAAAGAAATCGTACCATTCGTTAGGGCTGGTTTTTCGCGAGCGGGTAGGGTTTCCGTATTCATCAAGTACATTGGCTTCTACAATATTAAAAATTTGCTCGGGGTTTACATTACCACAGAGCGTACATTCGCTCTCATTCCAGTTGGCATGCTGCACTCTCGATTTAAAGTAGATGATAGACTCAATGGGATCGCCGTTGTATATTAAGTAGCCGCCCGTATCGAGAATTAGGAGTTTGTTGAACATCTTAAAAATATCGGACGAAGGCTGGTGTATAACCACAAACACCAATTTTCCTTTAAAGGTTAGTTCCTTTAGCAGGTCAAGTATGTTCTCCGAATCGCGCGAGCTAAGACCGCTGGTTGGTTCGTCAAGGAATAGTATGGCTGGTTCACGAATTAGTTCTAGTGCAATGTTAAGCCTTTTTCGTTGGCCCCCGCTAATTTTTTTATTTAGGGGCGAGCCTACAACCATATCCTTTATCTCGAACAAACCAAGGCTGGTAAGCATTGAGTTAACCGCATCAACAATTTGCTCTTCCGTGTAGTTGTCGAAGCATAGCTTGGCATTGTAGTAAAGGTTTTGGAAAACCGTAAGTTCCTCAATTAGCAAATCGTCTTGCGATACAAAACCAATAAGCCCTTCGGCCTCTTCGGCCTGATGGTGAATATCTACACCGTTTACTTTAACAGTTCCCTTTGTTGGAGTTTCTGAACCATTAAGCACATTAAGCAGGGTTGATTTGCCCGCTCCAGATGCTCCCATAATGCCCACAAGGTGCCCCGATTCGTAGGTGAAACTCATAGGGTTTAGGCCAACCTTACCGCCCCTAAATCGGAACTCTAAATTGTCAACCTCAAATACAATGCGCTCTTTAATTTGATCGAGCGGAAATCGAGCAACAATATCGCTGTAGTAAAGTGGGGTTAACTTGGGGTTACGTATCGATGAGCCATTGTTGAGCACGTATACCTTATCCTTATGCAGCAAATGACCATTGAGGTAGATTTCTTCGTTGCCCGAGTATCGTAGAAAGTATATATTGGCAAATTCTACCCAAAGTATTTGGATTTTACCTTGTAACGATGGGCTATGGATGTGCTTCTCCTCAGTTTCGCGGTTCTCGGTGCCATCGATGGTTAGTATGTTTTTATGGATGCTCGATTGCCCGTTTTTAATTACAAACTGGTGTATTTGCTCAAATTCTTTTTCATCAATATAAAACGTTTCGGCTACCGTTGAGATGAAGGCCATCTCTTGCTCAGTAATCTCTTCCTCGTCAGTTTTTACAAATTCCAACAACCTAACCACCACCACCACTTTTTGTTGTTGGGTGAGTTCTTCGTTAATTTGGGTGCAAATTTTAAGTACCCTAACCGAACTTGATGAGGTTCGTTTCTTTGTTTTGCTTTTTTCGCTTTGCTTTTCCTGGTATAGGTCGTAGTAGTAGTCAAAAACTTTCAAGTATTCTCTTACAAGTTCTTGGTTTAGCTGTTGGCGAAGGAACGATTCTACTACCGATCGTCGGTCGCTTTCAATATCTTCTGCCTCGTCCTCTGGGCGGGCAATAATTGCAAACAGCTGCATTAGGGCCTTAAGTATGGATTCGCTCATACTATAGGAGGTTTAGGTTTAGCCATTTCTAGGGTTTATATCCAACAAGCAGCATTACGTGCCCGGGTACAAACTT
>CAZTFJ010000199.1:0-5773 GCA_964612255.1 uncultured Rikenellaceae bacterium
GGAGGCCGCGCGCTTGCCGAGTCTCTGCTTGCCTGCCCGTATCTCGTCAAGCCGGTCATTGGAATTTCTTAAGAACTTCGATTTATTTAGGTATGATACCAAAAAATCTTATAACTTGCATTACAATAACATAAACCAAGATATTGTTTATGAATGTTGGATTCAATACCGATTTGCTAGAAAAACTAGAACACAATCATTTAGTGTTTGCCTACTCGGGGGTTGTTTCCGATTCAATTACCCACAAGATTATTGAGCTAACCCAGTCAAACATCGATTCGGCAGGAAGCTTTGTGCGGATTAAGAATAAAATCAGTTTCCTAATGGCTGAGTGCTACCAAAATGTAGCCAGGCATACCAAGTATTCTGTTGATGAGGGAATAACAAACCTTAAGGGTTCTTTCTATGTTCGTAGCGTTGGGGATAGTTTTCACATCGCATCTGCCAACCCTGTTAATACAGAGTTTGTTGATTCTATCAAAGAAAAACTCGACAAGGTGAACAGCCTTTCGCCCGATGAGTTAAGATTACTGCAAAAACAGGTGTTGGCCAAGGGTAAAATATCCGACCGTGGAGGAGCAGGCTTGGGCATAATTGAGATGGCAAGGCGTACTGGTCAGAAAATTTCGTACGATTTTGAAGCGATGGAGCATAATCAAGCCATGTTCTTTCTACAGCTCAACATAGTGAATACCAATGAGCAGAACAGAGCAGCAGCAGATGGATCGCTTGAGTTTGTTAAGACACTATATAAGCAAATGCAAGAGAATAATTTGCTTGTTATACATAAAGGCGATTTTTCTGAAAATTCCGTGCTTCCAATCATACATATGATTGAAAAGAACATCCTACGTATGAACGAAGCCAAACGAAACAAGCAAAAGCTTTACAACATTTCGGTGGAGTTGCTGCAAAATATTTCTATGCACGCAGCAAGGGTAGATGGCGCAAACGAGGCTCTGTTTACACTAAAACAAACCACAGATGGTTTTATAGCAGGCACAAGTAATTATGTTGAATCGACTCAGGTTGGTAATCTTAAAAATGCTTTAGAAGAATTATCAGCTATGCAAAAAGATGATCTGAATACGCTTTACCGCGAAAAGTTACGCCTGCTTATTGAGGAGGATATGTCGGGAGTTGGCATTGGCCTTATTTATATTTACCGCAAATCAGTAGCAGTAAAATACTCCATAGTGCCTAAAAAAAATATGTACCTTTTAACCCTTATGGTAAAATTATAAACTAACAGGTAAGGTAAAAAAGAATTCGCTGCCAATCCCTTCTTCACTCTTAGCCCAAATCTCGCCTCCATTAAGGTTTATAAAATCTTTGCAAAGCAATAGGCCCAACCCTGTTCCCTTCTCGTTTGAGGTTCCTTGAGTTGAGAAAATTTCTCGCCCAAATAATTTTTTTAGATTCTCTTGGCTTATTCCCAAACCAGTATCCGATACAGAAACAAGTACCTTGCCGTTTGAAATTGAAGCAGAGGCACTTACCACGCTATCCCTGTCGCAAAATTTTATAGCATTGGCAATAAGATTTCTGAAAACGAGTTCAATCATTGCATTGTCGGCATATACAGTTAATGCTGGATCAATTTGGTTCTTTAAGGTTATGCCTTTTGCAAAAGCCTGCTCTTTGTATAAGGCAAATTTGCCTTCGGCTACACTGTGCAAGCTAAAAGTGCTTGGCATCACTTTAAGACCATTCATTTGGCTCTGCGCCCATTTTAAAAGATTTTCCAACAGCTCAGAAGTGTATCCTACGTTTTTCGATAGCTCATCGATAACTTCTTTAAATCCCTCCTCTGTAAAATACCCCTGCTGGGTTAGGTTAAGCAGTGTGATTAACGAACCTAGCGGACTACGCAAGTCATGCGATATTATTGAAAAGAGTTTGTCTTTAAGTTGATTTAGTTCGCGCAGCTGTTGGGCCTGTTCGTTTATCTCTATATTCTGACGACTAATCTCATCATTTTTAATCTGAAGTTCACGATTAGCCTTCTTTTTCTGACTGTAACTATAAAAAATATAACCAGAGAACATAAGGATTAGCACTATTACCCCCAAGTAGATGTATCGCATTTGGTTCTGATGGGTAATAATGGCCTGCTGCAACTCGCGCTCTTTATTCAGCAGATCTATCTTCATAAGCTGCTCACGAGTAATCTGCTCAGTTTGTTCTAGCATACGCTGCTTTTGCTCAAGCTCCATATCACGCTCAACCAGCTCCTGTTCGGTTTCTCTTTTGGCCGCCTCTACCTCTTTTACCCTTGAGGTAGCCTGGCTAACCAGCTGCTCAGCCTGTTCTTCTTTCCGCTGTATTTCTTCCTGCTGAATTTTATGTGATATGGCAGCAAACAGTTCGAAATACTTTGCCGACTGCTCCCTGTTTTCCAACTTATCGTAAACTTTGGTAAATATGGAGTAGGCATTTCTAAGCATTTTTGAGTTATTAAGCTCTTGAGCAATTGTCTCGGCTTGGCTAAGCAACTCTAAAGCATCATTTAGCTCATTGGTTTCGAACTTTACATTGGCTTGGTTTAGCAGCGACGCACCATAGTCGATTTTACGCCCTAATTTTTGGGCCGATTCGCCAGCCTTTGCAAAGCACGTTAGGGCTTGTTTAAAATCAGCTGTCTCGGTATTTATTAAACCTAGGTTTGTGTTTAAAATATAGATGGCATTGTGATTCCCAATTTTCCTGGACATTTCAAGAGCCTTAGCAAACATTTGCTTAGCATTCTGCAAATCGTTTAGTGCCCAATAGGTGTTTGCTGCTTTATTATAGTAGTAAGAGGCTTGGTTAATATCATTATTCGCCTCACTCTCTGCCCCTAGCTTTGCATCCTGTATGGCTTGGTTTAGCTCACTATTTTGCCCTTGTATAAAATTAGATGCTAAGCCTAGTGCTAATGTGAGCACTATAGCAAGTCCAATTTTTGCTGCTGATATTAAGTGAACATCCTTGGCCATCGGTCAACTAGTCCTCTTTTTTGGAAATAAGCCTTACCGGAATCTCTGTGAGCCGTGCAAACTCATCCCCCTCCTCTTTCATATCTTCGTCAAACTCGGCAAAATACCAATTTATATCCACCTTTAAACCATTGCGGTGGAGTGGTTCAAACTTGGTTACAATTTCAAGTACTTTTTTGGTCGAAGATGAGTTTAGGTAAAGCATATCGAAATTTATAGTAGTAACTTGCTGTGGTTTTTCAACATACTTCTTAACTGCTTCCTCCAAAGGGTTGTAAAATTGCTCAATATCTTCAGGTAAACTTTTCCCTGAGATATCGAGGATTCCTCGTGATGGATCGAAATGAATTTGAGGCGATTCGTCTGTTGCTAGTATTAGTAGTTTGCTCATATACCAGATATTATTGTGAAATATACCAAATATTTCTATTGTATTGAATACACTAAGTTACGCATTATCTATTACAATATAAATTTTTCTAAAAAATAACCTCATCAACACAACTCCTTAAAAGTATACTAAACCAAAAAAATAGACAACTTGTTGCTTCGAAAGCTTAAAAAAATATCACTACTACATTTATGTTTTGTTGTTACAAAAAAAATCTCAGTGAAAAACTATGAGATAGCTAAACCTCACCTTACTTTCTCAAAGCACTAGCAGTAATTTGTGTAATCACAAATGCTATGTTAAAAATATGATATTTTAAAAACCTATACAATCTTCATTGATAGAAGCACATAAAAATGCAGAAATTAAGATTTTTGAAATACCCTGATAATTTTATTGGATTCTATTTAAACCACTAATTATTCGTCATTTCATTTTTTAACCATAAAACACACCATTTAGTAACATCGAAACCAAAAACAAAAAACATCCACCTGTTTATAACCCGTTAAAAAACTTATAGCCAATTCCCTTTGTCAACTCAGTAAACAATTCTATATTTATTGGAGTTAAAAATCACCACCCTATCACGCCTTTAACATACCAAAAATGAAAAAGAAAACTAGCCAGAACGGCTTCGACCCTCGAAAAAACTATCAGCATACCCAAAAGGAAATTGGTTACGTTAGCCGCAAAAAGGCAAAAAAATCCGACTACGAACGTATTGGCTTTAAGTCGGGGCTTGAGGTACACCAGCAGTTAAAAACAAAACAAAAACTTTTTTGCCGTTGCCCTGCTGGCATATACCATGATCATGACGACTACGACGCCGAAATTATCCGCCATATGCGCCCAACGCTTAGCGAAATGGGCGAATACGATGGAACAGCGCTAATGGAATTCAAAACCCGAAAGAATATTTTCTACCGCTTAAATAACAAAACTGCCTGTACCTACGAGATTGACGACACACCACCTTTCCCAATTAACCGAGAGGCCTTGGAGTACGCGCTTGAAATTTCACTCCTTTGTAAGCTAAACATTGTAGGCGAGGTTCATATCACACGTAAGCAGTACCTCGACGGAAGCATCCCCACAGGATTCCAGCGTACAGCAATACTTGGAGTTGAGGGAGAAATTCAGCTAAGCAACAAAAAAATTGGCATACTCCAGCTGAGTATCGAGGAAGACTCATGCCGAGAAATTTCTGATATTGGCCATAACAGGATATACAAAACCGATCGCTTGGGTATGCCGCTTATAGAAACAGTTACCCATCCACAATGCCTTACCCCCGATGAGCTGCGCGAGGCTGCTGAGCATATCCGGTTCCTAAATCGTAGCACGGGCAGGGTTAGAACCGGAATAGGTGCCGGACGCGAAGATGTGAACGTTAGCTGCAAGGGCGGAACCAGGGTAGAGATTAAGGGAGTAGCGCACAACAAGTGGATACCTGAGCTCTCGCACAACGAGGCGTTCAGACAATGGGCTTTGCTTAATATCCGCAAAAAACTACTTGAACGTTACCCCGACCCCCAAAAGTGGACTTTGGAATGGCAAGAGATATCACCAAAAAAATTAGACCTCGATTTTGTACCACCCGCTGCAACCAAAAATGGGATTAAGGTTGTTGCCATAAAACTACCTGGTTTCAAAGGGATTCTATCGCACTTTACCCAACCCGAAAAATCGTTTAGCAACGAGTTGGCCGTCAGGCTAAAGGTAATTGCATGCATTGAGCATCCTAATATGACTAGCACCGAGGAACTAACCGAAAAGTTAAGCACAAACGATACACAAAAACTTTCCGAAATACTTAACGCTAACGATAACGATGCAATTTGTGTTGTTTGGGGGCCAGCTAACGATATTCCCACCGCAATCGACGTGGTAGAGGAGCGTTGCAAGATGGCCTTTGAGGGCGTTCCGGGCGAAACCCGTAAATCGTTACCCGATGGAACAACCATTTTTGAACGGGTGCTACCCGGTGCCGACCGTATGTACCCCGATACCGACTCGCCACCTATTCCTTTGCAGGAAGAGTACATTGAAAAATTGAATAACCGCATTCCGCCCGAGGTGTCGAAACGATTTAGCCAGTTGAAAGCATGGAAAGTACCTGCCGATACTTACACCTATATCCTCAAGCGAAACCTTGTTCCAATTATTGAGCAGCTGGTTGATTTGGGGGTATCAGGACGATTTGCTGGCACATTCCTAGGCCATATCCTAAAGCATATCGAAGGGAAAAATCCTAAGCATGAAAACTTCACATACAACCGAATTGTAGATCTTTTCAAATTCTTGAAGCAAGAAAACTTGGAGTTTCACCTAGCCAAACTAATGCTGCCCCATATATACGAATATCCCAATATGGATTTTCAATCGGTGCTTACAAGCATTG
>CAZTFJ010000200.1:0-1471 GCA_964612255.1 uncultured Rikenellaceae bacterium
GTGCCTTAAGGAGTAGCTTTGATATTATGGTGATAGCTCAAAATTATAGATTTACTAGAAGCAAGACTTTTAATATTATATATTTACAAAAATATTTATGATGTATTTTCTTTATTTTGATCCAGGTCTTGGAGCAATGATTATTCAAACCATTATTGCGGCAGTAGCTGGGTTTATTTTGTTTTCTAAAAACCTAATGTACAAGATTAAATTATTTTTGGGTTTGGCAAAACCACATCGGTTTTACCTTGGCGAACAACATACTCTGGACGCAGATACTCGTTAGGGCCAAAAGAACCCATACGCAAATCGTTAAAGTTGGTATAGGAAAAACTGGTAGCAAAAGCCCATTTTTCCCAGCCGTAATTTATGTCTATGTGGCCTGTTTTTTCTGAATTTGCAGTTGAGTAGCGTACCGTTGCACTGCCACCAAAAACCATACTGTCGGTGCTAGAATGCTTAGGCGCAATGGTGTAAAAACTCATTACACCCCCAATGGCATCGCTTCCGTAGATAACTGAGCCGGGGCCAAAAAGCACTTCGGCTCTATCAACAGAAAAAGGGTCGATAGAGATAACGTTTTGCAGGTTGCCGCCACGAAAAATGGCGTTATTCATCCGTACTCCATCAACAGCAATTAGCAGGCGGTTGGTTGCAAAACCACGAATCATAGGGCTTCCGCCACCTTGCTGGCTTTTTTGAACAAACACATCGCCCGAAATGGCAAGCAAGTCGGCAGCAGTTTGCGGGTTGTAAAAATCAATTTGTCCTTTTGATATTGGGGTAATTTTTAGCGGAATTTCACGGGCAATTTGGCTCCATTTTGAAGCCGAAACAACCACTTGGTCGATTGAGAAAAATGAGATAGACATTGGTACTCTGAAGTCTAACCCCTCAAGTTCGTCAAAACTAAAGTACTGAGTAGTATATCCAATAATCCTAATCTCGATAAGCGAAGCTCCCTTTAGCGCAGAGATATTGGTTTGCCCGTTTGAGTTGGTTGTGGCCAAAAACCGCGGGTTATCGCTAGTTATGGTAACCATACTCAGTGGCTTAGTGGTTTCCTTATCAATTATGGTAAGGGTTTGTGCTGTAGCGCCTGAAATTATTAGCGCTAGGAAAAATGATAAAACAGTACGCATTTAAAAAAAACTATTTGTTACGCCGCATACGCTTTGGCCCATACCATAGCCAAAAGCCGGTAATGGTAAAAAGCAGTAGGGCAAACCCCATTATTAGGGTGTATATCAGTTTAAACATTCCGTTCGGAATGCCTAGATAATAGTCGATAATAGAGCCATCATGGAGCATCTCAATAAAATCGGACTTCCGACGCTCAACGTGCAATACTTTTCCTGTAGCACCATCAATTTGAACGCCCCAAAACCCTTTGGCAAATATAAACTTTACTGTTCCCTTCTCTGCCCTTACATCAACCCGGTCAATTTCTACAGGGATAAAGGTTGAAATA
>CAZTFJ010000200.1:1481-5772 GCA_964612255.1 uncultured Rikenellaceae bacterium
CAGGATGCAGCCCTAAAAAAGATCAGTGTGCTGTCCGGTGGAGAAAAAGCCCGGCGCCGCTATGTTTTTTCAAGCCTAGCAAAATGCCAGTTGCAGCCATAATAAAGAATAAAACAAACAGAACAGACGCAGTTACCCTATGCAACTTGCGAAAAAGGCGGATGGTAGATGCTTGCTTTGCTCGTTTAGCTTGGTTTATCATATTGTACAACAATAGATGTGTGTAGAAATCCAATAGTATAAAGACTAGTTTGGTATGTGTTAGTTTAGCTCCTTAATGCAAATATCAGCCTTTCAAAATCAGTTTCAACCTAAATTTCTCTTAAAATATCAATACCTTTACTAGTCAAAATTAATACAATAATTTGCCGAAAATAAAAAAATGTACCAGTAATGAAGCAACTAATATTAGCTATAAGCATAGCACTTTTAGTGCTATTGGGATGTAACCAGCGAGAAGAGTCTGCAACTACTAATATCGATTTTAGCGGATACGTGGCCGGCCATAGCGTTGGTACCATATCGGCCAACGAGGCCATTCGTTTCTCGTTTGCATCGAAAGTTGTGCCGCCCGATGAGGTGGGCAGCAAAGCCAATTCTAACATTATGAGCATTAAGCCTTCGGTTAAAGGTTCGTTTGTATGGATTGATGAGCAAACCATTGAGTTTAGGCCAGAGGGAAACTACAAAAGAGATACTGAATATAGCGTTGAGGTAAGTGTTGACAAGGTATTTGACAACGTACCCAAAAAGCAGCGTAATTACCGTTTTAGCCTACGAACTATGAAGCAGGCAATGGAGCTTAAGGTTAATGGGCTAGAGTTTTACACCGATCCAACACGAACCGATCGGCGAATTAGCGGAACCGTGCTAACTGCCGATTTTGTTGATAAGGATGAGATAAAAAAAACCGTAAACGCCACGCAGCATAACAGGGAGTTAGAAATAACCTGGGCATCGTCGGCTGATGGGCGCACACACACTTTTTGGGTTGAGGGCGTTGAGCAAACTGGCGACACGGAGAAAGTTCTGATAAACTCTACCGGTGTTCCCATACAGGTTCACGATATAGGTTTCGAGGCGGTTGAAATTCCCCCAAAGGGCGTGTTCCGTGTGCTGTCGCATAACGTGGTGCAGTCGCCCGAGCAATACATAGAGGTGCGGTTTTCGGAGCCTATTGACCCATCGCAAAATCTTTATGGATTAATAAAAGCCAATGGGATTCGCGAAACCAGAATAATTGCCGATGGCAATTTGGTTCGGGTTTACCCAACAACCCGAGTATCGGGTAGCTACACATTCGAGGTTTCGCCAGGCATAAGAAGTATTCAGGGCGATAGGCTCGACCAGCAATCGAATATCAACGTACAATTCCAGCGCATTAAGCCGCAAATTAAGCTGGCTGGCAAAGGGGTGATTATACCCTCGTCGGGTGGACTTCTTTTCCCGTTTCAGGCAGTGAACCTCCGCGCTGTTGATGTGACCGTTTTTAGAATTTTTGAAGATAACATAGCCCAATTCCTGCAGGCTAGCAATCTCGATGGAGCTAGCGAAATTTCGCGCGTTGGACGAATGCTGCTGAAGAAAACCATAATGCTTGACCAAACTGGGCAAACCGATTTTACCCGATGGAACACCTACAATATTGACCTAGCGGAGCTAGTGAAAACAGAACCCGGTGCAATATACAGGGTTACTCTTAGCATGCGGCTTGAGTACTCTACCTACACCTGCAACGGTGAAGAGAACGACCAGCCAATTACCTTAATTGATGAGCGATACAATTCCAGCGACGATATCCCCCGGACGTATTACTACTACGACGATATTGACTACGAGTTGTACGATTGGCGCGAGCGCGATAACCCCTGCCATACGTCTTACTATCAGCGCAAATCGGTTCATCGTAATGTTCTTGCTTCAAACGTGGGTATGGTTGCCAAAGCGGGTACCGATGGCTCATGGCTGTTTGCCATTAGCGACATAAACACAGCGCTACCAATTAGCGGCGTAGAGGTTGAACTGCTCAATTTTCAGCAGCAAACAATTGCTTCATCAACCACCAATGGCAGCGGTATGGTTACTTTTGAACTAACCGAACAGCAGATCCCATTCCTAGCTATAGCCAAAAACGGAAGCCAGCGGGGCTATCTTAAGCTCGACCAAGGCTCATCGCTATCGCTTAGCGCATTCGATGTTTCGGGGCAATCGGTTCAAAAAGGCTTAAAAGGATTTATTTACGGCGAGCGCGGCGTTTGGCGACCGGGCGATACCCTTTTCGTTTCGTTTATCCTCGAAGACAAAGGCAAAACGCTACCCCCATCGCACCCAGTTACCTTTGAACTCACCAATTCGCGAGGGCAACTCGTTCACCGCAGCGTGGCTACCTCGTCGGCAGGCGGAATGTACTCTTTCCCCGTAGCAACCAACCCCGACGACCCAACGGGCACCTATAATGCACGGGTACAGGTTGGCGGAGTTTCGTTTAACAAAGGATTTAAGGTTGAGAGTATAATGCCCAACAGGCTTAAAATTAATTTTAATTTTGATGAGCCAGCCTTGCATTACGGTGAGGTAAGTCCAGTTACATTCACTTCGGCGTGGTTACACGGTGCACCTGCACGTAACCTAAGGGTGAAAATTGATGCAACCCTATCGCAAGGCACAACAAAATTTAGCGGATACGAGGGCTACACCTTCGACGACCCTGCCCGGTCGTTCTATGCCGAGGAGCAAACCGTTTTCGAAGGGCAGCTGGATCAGAATGGAAAAGTTACCTTCTCGCCAAATATCAACGTAAATTCATCGGCACCCGGTAGGCTAAACGCGCACTTTACAGCACGAGTTTTTGAAGATGGTGGTGCCTTTAGTATCGATCGTTTTAGCATTCCATACTACCCGTACCGCAGCTTTGTGGGTGTGAAAATGCCCAATAGCAACAACTACCGCAACACATACCTAACCGATACAACCCACAACGTAAGCGTTGTTGTTGTTACACCCGATGGTAAACCTGTGTCGCAACGTGCCGTTACCGTTGAGGTTTATAAAATTGATTGGCGATGGTGGTGGGAGCGCAGCAACGAGAATTTATCGCAGTACACATCAAACTCTTACAAACGCCCCATACAAAAGGCTGTGCTAACAACCAACTCGCAGGGGCAGGCCAGCTACAACCTAAGAATAAACAATCCGGAGTGGGGACGTTTCCTTATCCGTGTGGTCGATACCGAGGGAGGTCATGCCACAGGCACAATTGCCTACTTCGATTGGCCCGGTTGGGTTTCGCGCAACAGGAAATCGACACCCGAAACCTCGTCGATGCTTGTTTTTGCCACCGATAAGGACAGCTACAACGTGGGCGAAGAGGCTACCGTAACCATCCCAAGCCCCAAAGGAGGACGTATTCTTGTTTCCATTGAGAATGGTATTAAGGTGCTGAAATCGGAATGGATAAACGCCAGTGCTGGCGAAACTCAATACAAATTTACAACTACTGCCAGCATGACCCCCAACGTTTTTATCAGCGCGTTGCTTATCCAGCCCCATAACCAAACCGCAAACGATTTGCCTTTGCGTATGTACGGTATTGCACCCATTGGTGTTGAAAATCCTGAAACACACATTACGCCAACAATTAAAATGCCCGATGTAATTGAACCCGAGCAAAAAGTATCGATTACCATTGCCGAGAAGGATGGTAAACCTATGGCATTTACCCTTGCAATGGTTGACGATGGTCTGCTTGACCTAACCCGTTATCGTACGCCTAGCCCGTGGCAACATTTCTATGCCCGCGAGGCATTGGGCGTTCGTACCTGGGATTTGTACGACCTTGTGCTTGGCGCGTCGGCAGGGCAAATGCAACGCATAATATCTATTGGTGGCGATGGAGAATCGACCTCGGAGGGCGATAAAACAGCCAACAGGTTTAAACCAGTTGTTCGCTATTTTGGCCCATACCAATTAGAAAAAGGCAAAAAGAAAAAGATTGATTTTACCATGCCCAACTACGTAGGCTCGGTTAGGGTTATGGCAATTGCGGCAAGTAATGGCGCTTACGGAGAAGCAGAGAAAACGGTTGCCGTGCGCAAGCCGCTAATGGTGTTAGCTACGCTTCCACGGGTTTTAGGCCCCGACGAAGAGGTTGTGCTACCAGTAACCGTATTTGCTATGGAGCCAAAGATAAAAAATGTGAGCATTGAGGTTGAAGCCAACGAGCTGCTTAGTGTTGATGGCAACAGCCGGCAAACAATAGATTTTAACGACGTTGGCGCTAAGGTAGTTCGCT
>CAZTFJ010000201.1:0-2374 GCA_964612255.1 uncultured Rikenellaceae bacterium
ACGAGGTTAGCATAACCATACCCGAGGGCAAGCAAACCGCCATTGTGGGTACATCCGGGAGCGGTAAAACAACGCTGGTAAAGCTGCTGCTGGGCTTTTACCCAATTGCAACTGGCGAGGTTAGGCTGGGTAGCAACAACCTCGAGGCATACAGCCTGCGTCGCTGGCGCGAGGAGTGTGGTGTGGTAATGCAGGATGGCTTTATCTTTTCCGATACCATTGCCCGTAATATTGCGCCGGGAGTTGAGATTGTTGATAAGAAGCGGTTGATTGAGGCCGCTCGCATTGCCAACATTTCCGATTTTATTGCCTCGTTACCGCTGGGTTATAACACCAAGATTGGGGGCTAGGGGCATGGTCGTAGCCAGGGTCAAAAGCATCGTATACTGATTGCCCTCGCGGTTTACAAATATCCAATGTTTATCGTTTTAGATGAGGCCACCAATTCGCTCGATGCCAACAACGAGAAGGTAATTCTTGAGAATCTGCAGGAGTTTATAAAGGGCAGAACCTCGGTGGTGGTGGCGCATAGGCTAAGCACAGTAAAAAGCGCCGACCAGATTATTGTGCTGGAGGGTGGACAGGTTGTTGAGGTGGGAACCCACAAGGAGCTAAGCGCAAAAAAGGGAGCCTATTATACATTGGTTAAGAATCAGCTGGAACTTTAGATAGAACGTAGATGGGGTAAATAAATATATTCGGATATTTGAAGAAAAGATATAGAACGCAGAAAACGCAGATTTCAATGATTAACGCAGATAAGAGGAACTGGAGGTAATATTTTTGGTTTATGCATAATCCCCAAAAAAATCTGCGGGAATCTTATAAATCCGCGTTCAAACTATAGTCAGCATATGGAAGAAAAAATCAACATAAAATCCGATGAGATAACCGAGATACTCGGTACACCTCCCCGCTGGATTGTTCGCTGGGGCATTACCATTGTGTTTGTTGTTATTGCCATAATTTTTGTTGGCAGCATATTTTTCCGTTATCCCGATACGGTGATGGCTCCCGTGGTGATCACTGCCGAGAATCCACCTTCGGTGGTGGTGGCGCGTGCCACGGGTAAACCAGCCGCCATTTTTGTTACAGACGGACAGCAGGTATCCAAAGGCGATACCCTGGGCGTAATTGAGAATCCTGCAAATCATAACCATATCTTCCAATTATCTCAATTCATATCAACCTTTAGCACTGCCGATAGCCTTAACCCTAGTCATTTGCCTCAAAACCTTATACTGGGCGAGGTGCAATCGACCTATAATGCCTTTAGCAGAGCAATTGCCGATTATCAAATCTTTAGCAAGCAGAGGTATCATCACCAAAAAATTGAGGCGCTGCAGCGAGAGCTAAAGCAGTACAAGGTTTATAGCCAAAGGCTCAAAAATCAACGAAATTTGACATTGAAAGATATTGAGCTAACCAAAAAGCAGTTTAACCGCGACTCGGCACTTTTTGCAAGCGGAGTAATTGCTGCTGTTGATTTTGAAAAATCGCAGGCTGCAATGCTGGCAAAGCTTCAGGCACTTGAGGGTGCTCAGCTAAGCATTTCCAATACGGCAATTACAATGGAAAGGCTAAGGCAGTCGGTGGTAGATACCCGTTTGGAATACGAGAGCCAGCGAAAGAGGCTTTCCGAGGATATTTCCAGCACCTACTCGCAGCTTGTTACTGCGCTTGCAAGCTGGGAGAAGAATTATTTGTTGGTATCTACATCAACGGGTAGGTTAACGTTTATGAGTATCTGGAGCGATTTGCAGGAGGTAACCGCAGGGGTTTCCCTATTTGCAATTACGCCAGAGACCATTGGCGAAGTGCAGGCTCGTTTGGTTATCCCTTTTGCTGGCGCAGGCAAGGTAAAACCCGGGCAGCGTGTAAATATAAAGCTCGATGGCTACTCATATATGGAGTTTGGTATGGTTGAAGGATTTATCCGAAGCGTATCGTCGGGTTACACCGATAAGGGTTACCCAGCATTAGCCGAGTTGCCAAATGGCATAACAACCAGCTATGGTGTAGCCATTCAGTTCGATCGCGAGTTGCAGGGCATAGCCGAGATAACAACCGAGGATCTATCGCTACTCCAAAGGCTGTTCAGCCCTTTAAAGCATCTTTACAAATCGAGGGTAAAGTAGAGTTTCGCTATTAAAGAAAACTGTTTGTTTTTTTCTTTGATGGGCATCCCGATAATTGGCGTGGGCTTTAGCTCCATCATAAGCTTATTAATGTGGCTAAAGCCACTCTAATCTTTTGCTCCATCCACGGGAGAAAATCCTTAGCAATAAAAAACTTGAACTTAAACAGGTTCTATCTAAGATAAGCCTAGAGCTAATGTTTAGGGCTAATCTTATTTCTCTTTTGAGCATTTTTC
>CAZTFJ010000201.1:2474-5758 GCA_964612255.1 uncultured Rikenellaceae bacterium
ATAAGCCTAGAGCTAATGTTTAGGGCTAATCTTATTTCTCTTTTGAGCATTTTTCTTATATTTCGGGCGAATACCAATGGGAATTCTAAAATTATATGGTTCCATTATTCTCGCCTGTGCATTCTATTTTGCAATAGATAATGCATCGGCTATCTCTTTGGTTGACGATACACCTATTCCTAAAAATCTCGATAGCCTAGCAAAGGAATACAATAACACAGGGGTTGACTACCTTTTGGAGGGCAATCACGAGATGGCCAGTGAATTGTTTGTAAAATCATTAAGGATTCGGGAATCGATTCCTAATTTCCCAAAAGATAGGCTTGCCAATGGGTATTTAAACCTAGCCATCCTAAAGCAGGATATGAGCTATATCGATTCAGCACTTATCTACTATCGCAAGGCTGAATCCATTTTGCTGAGTATGGACAATCCTCCAAGTTCCACACTGGGCATTACCTATTATGCATTTGGAGACTGCTTAACCCATAAACAAGATTACAAATCGGCAATTGCTTATATACAGAACGGAATTGCCCTTTTAGGGCAGGATTCGTTGGCTAATTCTTTTCATCTGGTTCTTGCTTCAATAAAACTTTCAACTGCATATAGTAGGGCAGGAATGTTCGATTATGCTCTGGAGGCCGCTCAGAATGCATTATCTATGTCTAAGAGGTATAATAGGGTATACTACAGTAATGCGTTAAGTGTAATGGGGGTGACCTACATGGGAATGAAAAACTATTGGAATGCGTTAGAGTTTTTTAAAAATGTGGAAGAAGAAATAATTAGCGGTGACAAATGGAGACCATCAAATTTAATGGGTTTATACAGTAATTTAGGAACTACTCATAAGTATACTGGACAGTACGAATTGGCAAATAAATACTTCTTAAAAGGAATTAGAATAGCAGAAGAGTCCAACTCTTTTAGCCCTCAACTTGGGTTACTGCTTCGTAACTATGCTCTTTTCCTTAATTCGATGGGCGATTTGGATGGTGCCGAAAAATACTTTTTTAAATCGTTGATGTTTAATTCAAAGCATTCCACATCGCAAAACTTTCTCGATTTTTCATTAACAAACTTTTATTCCCCCCTAGTTGCCATTCAATGCTTTGATGGAATTGGGGCATTGTTTCTTGAGCGTTTTGTTGAAAGCGGAGAGAAGCATTTTGCCCATCAATCTTTTAAATACTTCTCCAAAGCAATATCTTTTATGGATGAGCAAAGAGCAGGTGTTTTAGATGATGGGGATAAAATGTATATAGATGAAACATACCATGCCTTATACCTTAATACAATTAATGCCTGTTTTATCTTTTCAGATATAATCCCCAAGGCGGTTGAGTTTGCTTTTAAGGTATCGTCAAAAGCAAAGGCAGCAGTACTTAACCAGGCCTTAATGAAGGAACGTGGACTTAAATTTTCTGGTATTCCCAAGGATATTGTTTCGAAGGAAAGTGATATAAGGCAAAGTGTTGGAGCACTACACGAGCTTTACTATGAGGAGAAATCTAAACCAGCACCTTCGGTCAAGCACCTGCAGAGCATTGAGAGAAGAATTTTCGATGCGCAAAGGGAGTATAATGAGTTAGTTACAGATATTGAGAGAAAATACCCCGAGTACTTTTCATTACGGTACGATACAACATCGGTATCGGTAAAAAACATTCAAAGCAAGCTAAAGCAATCGCAAATTCTTATTGATTATATTATTATCGACTCTTCATTAATCAGCTTTGCGGTTACGCCAACCGAATTTCAGTGGAAATATAGCAAGTTAACCGATAAATTTTTTAATAGCTTTGAGGCTTTGCTTCAAGAGGTTAATCCCCCAACATTTGATGAGCTAAATAGGGCTAACCTCGAAACTTTTTCTGAAGTTTCGTCCTATCTATATAAAGTTTTATTAGAACCCTTCGAGCAAATTATTCGGGGACGAGAACTAATAATTGTTCCTCATCTTCACTTGTCGGCAATTCCCTTTGCTGCGCTAACTGAACATAGGGTCGAAAATCCAAGAGGGTATTACTCATTACCCTATGTAGTACAAAGTAATTCAGTTTCCTATAGCCCATCAACCAAACTATTTTATACTAATCAAACAGCTAGGCGCTCTTGTAGCATAAGGTCAATATCGTTCGCCCCATCATACGAGAACAATACAACAGCCCAATCCACCTTAATCCCATACCGACAAGGGCTGGGAGATTTGCCAGTAGCCGAAAGAGAGGCGGTGCTACTAGGTGAAATGCTTAAAGGGGATGTTGTTATTGGTAGTAAGGCAACAGAAAACCATTTTAAAAAGGTTGCTCATAAATATAACCTTTTACATTTGGCTATGCATACCCATATTGACGAGGAAAACCCGTTATACTCTAAGCTTATTTTTGCCAATTCCATTGATTCTGTTGAGGATGGTTTTTTAAATACCTATGAGATTTACGAACTCAATCTTAACGCTAAACTTGTTATTATTAGCGCTTGTCGTAGTGGCGATGGTAGTATGGTAAGAGGGGAAGGATTGCTTAGCATAGCCAGAAGTTTTCAGTATGTTGGGGCACAGTCGTTAATTGCTGCACAATGGAGGGTCGAAGACTATAGCGGAAGTGAGGTTACTGCCGAATTTTCGAGAATGATCACAAAAGGGAGTTCTCAGAATATTGCTTTGCAAAAGGCTCAGCAAAAGTTTTTAGAAACTGCCGACCCCCTACGATCGCACCCATATTTTTGGGCTTCGTACCAGCTAATTGGCTACAGCGGGGCATTGGTGTATCCCGATTGGTTAAAACTGTCCATTTGGTTTGCTTCAATTGCGGTAGTGCTATTCGTTGCCTATTTTATTGCTAGAAGAGTTCTTGTTAAGAGATTCAAGAATAGTTAAAGCCTTTTTTGAGTATAGCCCTTTATTGTTATAAATTTTCTCAAGAATGGGTTTTACCTCCTCAGTTTTTCCTTGTCGAAGAACCGCAAGGGCTAAGTACCAGGTAATGGTTTCGGTATAAGCAATATTGCTATTATTATGCAATGCCGTTAACAGAATTTCTTCAGCTTTTTCAGCATTATTGGTTTCGAGATATGCCGTTGTCAGCATAAGGATAATTTCGAAATTATTGGAGTCTATGGTAAACTGTTTTTCTAGCCAAGGCAGAACTTGCTCATAATCTCCTGTGGTGTAGGGTAAAATGTTATTATCAGAGTAGTTATTCGTATTGCTGAGGTTGTTGCTTCTGCTATCTCCTAATATTTTATAGGGCTGAAAAAATTGGCTGTAAAGTTGTTCG
>CAZTFJ010000202.1:0-1146 GCA_964612255.1 uncultured Rikenellaceae bacterium
CTGACCTTCCCGATAGCCATCGGGACACTCTAGCCAACTGAGCTATACCCCCAATCCAAAATTTAATTGCAATTCCTTTTTAACAATTGCAGCGCAAAAATAGAAAAAAATTTTTTACCACAAAGAAACAAAGTGAAACAAAAAAACTTTTTAGCCATTTATCTCGTAAAAATATTTGAATTCTGATGTTTTTTTCGTTGATTTGCATCTTTGAATTGCATCACGTTTCAATCGAATTAATTAACTTTTTATAGCGTACAAAAATTACCCGTATGGAACTTAAAAAGAATCCTAAAGTCGATCTCGAAAGAAAGAAAACCATCTTTCTAGAGATAGGATTGGTGGTTTCGCTCCTGATTATCTTTGCCGCTTTTGAGTGGACTAGTACAGGTGGCGTTAACACTGACCTTGCCCAAGTGCAGGATATAGTTATTGAGGAGGAAATGATTCCTGTTACTCAGCAAGAGGAAATTAAACCACCACCACCACCACCTCAACCACAACAAGTTATTGAGTTGATTAACATTGTTGAGGATGATGTTGAGTTGAATGACGATGTTGACCTGTTTGAGATGGAATTTAACGAGGACGTAGCGGTTCAGGTTATCGAATTTGTTGAGGAAGAAGAAGAGGTTGAAGAAGAGGAGATTTTCGTGATTGTTGAGAATATGCCTAGTTTCCAGGGTGGCGATATCAATAAGTTTCGCGAATACATTAACCAAAACCTTAGGTATCCTGAAATTGCAGCCGAAAACGGAATTCAGGGTAGAGTAATCCTTTCGTTTGTGGTTGAGCCTAATGGTAGCGTTAGTAACGTTCGAATCCTTAGAGGTGTTGACCCTGCTCTAGATAAAGAGGCTATCAGGGTTGTACAATCGAGCCCAAAATGGGTGCCCGGTTCGCAAAGGGGTAAGCCTGTTAGGGTATCTTTCAACATCCCAATTATCTTCGTTCTACAGTAAGAGCATTACTTAAAATAGTGACACAATGAACCCTGATTACGGTCAGGGTTTTTTGGTATGTAAATAAATATGATTGAATCAATTTCTACCGTTAAGAGTCAGGAAACTGCCGTGCTTATTGGCGTTCAGGTTAAGGATCAACCCGACGATTTGGTTGTTGACTACCTAAACGAGGTGGAATTTT
>CAZTFJ010000202.1:1156-5756 GCA_964612255.1 uncultured Rikenellaceae bacterium
CGAAACTGCTGGCGCAACCGTTATGCGTCGTTTTGTGCAAAAACTTACCACACCCAATCCGCGTACTTTTATTGGCACAGGAAAGGTGATTGAAATTAAGAGTTTTGTTGATGAGCATGAAGTTGGTCTGATTATTTTCGACGATGAGCTATCAGCTTCGCAACTTCGCAACCTTGAGCGTGAGTTTGGTAAACGTATTCTCGACCGCACAAATCTTATTCTCGATATATTTGCCCAACGGGCAAAAACGGCCTATGCCAAAACCCAGGTTGAGTTGGCGCAGTACCAATACTTGTTGCCTAGACTTACCCGAATGTGGACCCACCTTGAACGACAGCGTGGTGGGATAGGGCTTAGGGGGCCTGGCGAAACCGAAATTGAAACCGACCGCCGAATTATTCGAGATAGAATATCAAAACTTAAAAAAGAGCTCGAGAGTATAGATAAGCAGATGTCAACCCAGCGAAAGAGCAGGGGGGCATTGGTTCGTGTGGCTCTAGTTGGCTACACCAATGTAGGGAAATCAACCATTATGAATATGCTTAGCAAGTCCGATGTGTTTGCTGAGAACAAGCTGTTTGCCACGCTCGACACTACAGTACGTAAGGTGGTTATTGAGAACTTGCCCTTTTTGTTGTCCGATACCGTTGGATTTATTCGTAAGTTACCTCACCAACTGGTAGAGTCGTTCAAGTCTACCCTCGACGAGGTGCGGGAGGCCGATATTCTGGTTCATGTTGTAGATATTTCTCACCCAAATTTTGAGGAGCAGCTAAATGTGGTAAATCGTACCCTTCATGAACTTAAAGCCGATGATAAGCCCATTGTTTTAGTGTTTAATAAGATTGATGCCTACCAATGGGTTGAGAAGAGTGAGTTCGATGCAATGCCCATATCAAAAGAAAACTACAGTCTCGAAGATTTAAAACGAACATGGATGGGTAAAAGCAACACTCCCTGCGTGTTTATATCGGCTAAGCATAAAGCTAATATCGAAGAGTTTAAACAGGTGCTTTACGATACGGCAAAGGAGATTCACCGAGTGCGATATCCCAAAAACAATTTTCTGTACGACCTATAAAAAAGGGGTTAGCTTTAGGCTAACCCTTTTTTGTGAAGTAAATCAACTATTTGCACCGCATTAGTTGCTGCCCCTTTTCTTAGGTTGTCGGCAACTATCCATAGGTTTAGTCCGTGTTCAAGCGTGTGGTCGCGCCTAATTCGCCCAACAAAAACCTCATTGCGGTTTTTTGCGTTAATGGGCATAGGGTAATCGTTTTTTTCTGGGTTGTCAGCAACTACAACGCCTTCGGTTTTTTCTAGAATTCCCTTAACTTCTTGCACATCGAATGGTTTTGAGAACTCAATATTAACCGATTCCGAATGGCCACCAACTACCGGAACTCGCACGGCTGTTGCAGTTAATCGAATTGTATTGTCGTTAAGGATTTTCTGCGTTTCATTTACTAACTTCATTTCCTCTTTGGTGTAGCCGTTTTCAGTAAATACATCGCAGTGCGGTAGGCAGTTCATATCAATTGGATGAGGGTAAACCATTGGCCCGCTAATTCCGTTTCGCTCATTCTGAAGCTGAGTTACAGCTTTTTGACCCGTACCTGTTATTGCTTGATATGTTGATATTACAATCCGTTTAATGCCAAAATGTTTGTGGAGTGGCGCAAGAACCATTACCAGCTGAATGGTGCTACAGTTGGGGTTTGCAATGATTTTGTCGTTGGCTGTAAGGCTGTTGCCGTTTATTTCGGGAACAATCAATTTCTTGTCAGGATCCATTCGCCAGGCGCTAGAATTATCCACCACAAAGCAACCCACTTCAGCAAATTTTGGTGCCCATTGCTTTGATATATCGCCTCCTGCCGAAAATATTGCCACATCGGGTTTCGCGTTAACTCCCTGTTGCAGCGTAACAACTGTGTAGCCTTTACCCTTAAATTGAATGGTTTTTCCTGCCGATTTTTCCGATGCAACTGGAATTATTTCATTAACTTCAATGTTAAGTTCGTCGAGAACTTTAAGCATTTGGGTGCCAACCAAACCGGTACACCCCACTACAGCAATACGCATTGTTTCTAATTTTTGTTATTTTGCAAATATAATACATCCTTTCACATCCATAAACTATGAAAAATCAGGTTTATATCTTTATCCTAATATTTTTCCCTTTACTAGCTAACTCGCAAAGCGTAAACTATAATTTCGAGCTCCATGGTATAAGTGAGTGGAGTATAAATCATGCTGATGCTTTTGCAATTTCGGATGTCAACCCTTTATCAGGGCAAAAGTCTTTAAAACATAATGTGCCTAGTGGCGCTGGTACAGATATTATTTCGGTTGCTCTGCCTAACTGGGATGGTGCAAAGGGTAAGGTTGAATGGCGTTTTTTGCTAAAGCATGGTTGGAATCCATCTGGTTCCAATCGGTGGGCTGTTTTTATTATGTTCGATACCGATGCGCTGGGTGTGCTGCCTGCTGCAAGCCCTAGTGGTTACGCTGTAGGTGTTAACCTTAATTCTACAGACGATATGCTAACCCTTTACAGGGTCGATGCTGGTGTATATACCAGTATTATTACTTCGGGCATAAATTGGCAAACCGATATTACCACCGATGGTGTTGGGGCAATTGAGGTTTCTCGTACTTCCAATGGCGTTTTTAGCTTAAAGGGTTCTGTCAATGGTTTGTTTTCTGATATTCAGAGCCAAGGCTCAGTATCTGATGGTACATATTCTTTTGGAGGAAATTTTGCTGTTTTGTACGAGTACACAACGTCGGCTGCTGGTTTGCTTAAGGTTGATGATGTTGGCTTTACCTATACACCTGTCAACCTAAACGACCACGATGCAATTATTGGTGAGCCTTCTCAACAGCCACCCAGAGGCACTGTTAGCTCCCTTGCAACCGATGCTAGTCTGGCTGAGCATATTCTTCGGATTGCAATACATGAAGGGGGCACAGCCGATGGTTTACCAACAAGTGTTACCAAGCTAAGGTTTGCTAAGGTAGATGGAACTAATACAGCCTCGCTACCTTCGGCCATTGGTGGTGTTGTGTTAACCAATAGTGGAGGGGTACAGGTACCTGTTAGTAACGTGCTGGTTGCCGATAGCTATATCGATGTTTTTATTGATGATGGCAACCTTGTTGTTGCCGATGGCAGTAGCGAGGAGTTCTCGCTTTCGCTTTACCTAAACCCCGACGGTATTGTGGATGCTACTACCATTCAGCTAAAGGTTGACGGCGAGGCTCACGGATGTGAATCGCATCATACTGGTTCTGCCTTTGCTGATGTATTTCCAGCCGAGGTGGTTTCAAATCTTTTTACAATTCAAATTATTCCTACGCATCTTTCCTTTGCGGAGTATCCAATCCCAGTGGTGGTAAATAGCACCTTTTCGGTTGTGGCGCATGCTACCGATGCGGTGGGTAACTTGGCAACTTCATTCAATAGCCAAACGGTTACTCTTAGCGTGTTGCAGGGCGATGGAATGTTGTCCCCAGCAGAAAACTTACAAGCATCGGCTGTTGATGGGGTTATCGCGTGGAATAATATATCGTACTCGCAGGTGGGCTTTTTGAGTCTAAAGGCAGCGGCCGATGGTTTTGCAGATGCCGAGTCGCAGCCAATTGCTGTAATTAACGATACTACATCAACCGTAGTTAGCATACAGGAGCAGGTTTTGGGTGGTGCAATTTCGTCAAATGCCAACACCATTGGAAAGGCTGTTGAGGTTTTTCGCTTTGGTATTGCCGATTTGGGCAATAACGATGACGAGCCAACCAGCGTAAAGCAGATTGTTTTAAAACGACCCAGTGGAGATAACATGGCATCCTTTAGCCGATCGGTAGCTGGGGTTGTGCTAAAATTGGGTGATGAGGTAATTCCCATTGGCGAGCCCCATATTCTAAGTGGTTCAATTACCATACCGCTTTCGCCCAGCGCTCTGGTTGTGCCTACGGCCGATACGGTGGAGATTTCTATGAGTATTTACCTGCGCAATGGTAGTACAATCGACGATGGCGCAAAGCTTCAGTTTATGGTCGATGGCAGCGACCATGGGTTTCTTAGTTACCAGTCGGGTTCTACCTTTGCGCCCGTGTTTGAGCACGATATCTTCTCGCCAAAATTCACTCTCGACGTTGATGCTACTGATTTATTATTTACCAATGTGCCACAGGCTGTTGGTCTAAATCAACCTTTTGCTGTTGAGGTTTCGGCCGTAAATAGCGGTGGTAGTGTTGATGTTGATGCGTCTGGCAATATTACGCTTGCCAAAAATTTGGGCGATGGTTGGCTCTCTATCCCGGCTGCTACGGTTAGTATGAGCAATGGTAAGGCAGTTTGGAGCAATTTAAAATACACCTATTTTAGCCCAGAGCCATTCAACCTTTTAGCTAAAGCCACAATTTTTAACGATGCTTTATCGCCATTAATATATTGTGCCGATCAAACTACTACGCTTACTCAGGCTACCAGCCCACTGCCTGATGGTAATATTAGCTCGTTGGCTGTAACCTCTGGCGATGCGGTGGATGTGCTCCGGTTTGGTATTGCCGATTTAGGCGATACTGATGAGCTACC
>CAZTFJ010000203.1:0-5089 GCA_964612255.1 uncultured Rikenellaceae bacterium
ATCACAAGGGGTAAAAAGTGTAGCCATACTTTCTATCACACCCGAATACATATCAACCATAAGGGAGCGGACTGAAGGATTTATTTCGGCACTAGCCAAAGCAAATATTACGGTTCCTCCTGAGTGGCATATCCGAGTTCCGTTTAATGATTTGGAGACCAAAATTGAAAAAGCATTGCAAAACCTTAAACAATTGGGAAACCCTCCTGATGCCATATTTACACTTAACAATAATCTCACATCGTATTGTCTTATGGCGCTCCGAAAGCTTTCAATTAGTGTCCCTAATGAAATTGCCCTAATTGGCTTCGACGATATG
Organism: uncultured Rikenellaceae bacterium; assembly: GCA_964612255.1. Taxonomy (GTDB): domain Bacteria; phylum Bacteroidota; class Bacteroidia; order Bacteroidales; family Tenuifilaceae; genus Perlabentimonas. Next base: position 320 of record CAZTFJ010000203.1, read on the forward strand.
CTGTATTACAGCTTTACGCAACCTTCGGTAAGTACCATATCGCAACCCATTGAGCAGATTGGAGAAAAGGCATTCGATTTGCTGTTGCGCCAAATCAACAAAGAGGATATTGCAACAGAGGAACGCTTGGTAAAACTACCGGTAGAACTAATTATCAGAGATTCATCAACTAAAAAATTATAATTCTATGTCACGTAACAAAACCTTTCCTATATTTTTAGCTTTCCTTGCTATGGGCTTTGGCGATGTGGTTGGGCCACTCGTATCGCTGGTTAAGGAATCTTTTGAAGTTACAAACTTTGTGGCCTCACTCATGACCACCAGCGGTTTTATAATGTTTGGAATTCTCTCTATCCCAATGGGAGTTTATCAGGATAAAAAAGGGAAAAAGTTTATCCTATCGCTGGGTTTAACCATTGCGTTGGTTGGGCTAATAATTCCAATACTTTTTGGTATGTATGGGCCAAAAGCTGTTGTTGAAGCGGGTTCGTTTACCAAGCTATACGCGCGGTTCGCCTCCATTTTCCTTCTGGGTGCGGGAGCCACTACCTTGCAGGTTGCAGGCAACCCAATTATGCGCGATGTATCGGCCGATGGGCAATACTCTAGCAACCTATCGCTGGGGCAATCCATTAAGGCCATAGGTTCTTCGCTTGGTTTTTTGGTACCACCTGCCGTTGCGGTATGGTTTGGGCTCGACTGGACCATCCTGTTCCCTATGTTCGCCATTATAATCCTAATTACACTTGTGTGGGTTAACTCGCTAAAGATTGAGGAGACAAGAAGTTCCGATGCCGCACCGGCATCACTTTCATCGAGCCTAAAGCTGTTGGGCAATCCTTTCGTACTACTCATGGTTGTTGGAATTTTCCTTTACGTTGGCGCCGAAGTATCAATGAGCGCTCAAATTCCAATACTAATGGACAAGGTTTATGGTATCAGCGAATTTGGCCTTTGGCTAGCCTGGGGATTATTCTTCCTACCAATTTTCCTTGGTCGACTTGCAGGAGCATTAATTCTGAGAAAGATAAAAGCAGGAAAGTTTTTAGTTTACAGCGTGCTCTCCTCAGTAATTGGTATGCTTCTACTATTTTTCGGTAGTCAATACTTTGCCTACACTGGCATTGTGCTTGTCGGATTGGGTTTCTCCAATATTTTTCCGCTTATCTTCTCAATTACTGTTGATGCTTTGCCAGAGCGATCAAACGAGTTATCGGGCTTAATGGTAACCGCCATTGTTGGTGGTGCTGTCATTCCACCCATCACAGGAGCTGTAGCCGACATAAATGTGCATCTTGGTTTTCTGGTTCCCGCTGTATGCATTTTCTACATACTGATTGTAGCTATAAAATCTGCAAAAAAATAGTTTTGATAAAATGGAACTCAACAAGCGAAACGAGGTAGTAATGACACTTGATGCCGGAGGAACAAATTTTGTTTTTTCGGCCATAAAAGGCGGTAAAGAAATAGTTAACCCTATTGCATACCCTGCAAACGGGCATGACCTAAACCTTTGCCTCAGCAGTATAGTGAATGGTTTTAAGGAGGTTAGGGCAATACTAAAAGAGACTCCAGTGGCAATTAGCTTTGCCTTCCCCGGTCCCGCCGACTACCCCAACGGAATTATTGGCGATTTGGGAAATCTGCCAGCCTTCAGAGGAGGAATTGCCTTGGGGCCAATGCTTGAAAACGCCTTTGAAATCCCCGTATTTATAAACAACGATGGTGATTTGTTTGCATATGGCGAAGCAATTGCCGGACTCCTCCCCGAGATAAACGATGAGCTCTCAAGCAACAATATCCAAAAAAGATACACAAATCTTTTAGGCATAACGCTGGGCACTGGTTTTGGCGCCGGAATAGTGCACAATTACGAGTTGTTCCTAGGCGATAATTCAGCGGGTGCCGAAATTTGGGTTACCCGCAACGCTCTCGATCCAAGTGTATTTGCAGAGGAGAGTATCAGCATTAGAGCCGTTCAGCGAGTTTATGCACAGCTAACAGACAATCCCCAAGACCAAAAGTTAACCCCCAAGGAGATTTTCGATATAGCTGTTGGATACCAGCAGGGCGATAGCAAAGCTGCGAAAGCAAGTTTCGAACAGCTGGGAAAAACTCTTGGTGATGTGCTAGCCAACGCTATTACACTGCTCGATTGCAATGTTGTAATTGGCGGGGGTCTCTCAAATGCCTATCCCCTTTTTGCCCCGGCAATGATGGAACAGCTTAATGGAAAAATATCAACCTATAACGGGCAAAACATCAACCGACTCGAGGTGAAAGCCTTTAACCTGGAAAATCGCGATGATAGCAAAGCTTTTTACCAAAGCACCCCAACCATGGTAAAGGTTCCTAATGTTAATCTAAAAGTTCCTTACAACTGGCAAAAAAATGTGGGCGTTGGCCGCACTCGACTTGGCACTAGCAAAGCAATTGCCATAGGAGCATACGCATTTGCGCTGAAATCTATTGAATTAAAATAATGATATGAAGTTAAGATTAGCAGTCGCCTTTTTTCTTTTTTCGTTAACGCAAACTTCGGCTTTTAGCCAGCAATCCGAAACAAAGCCGATTAAATGGGTTAACCCATTTATTGGAACACAAAGAATGGGGCATACCTTTCCCGGGGCAACTGTTCCTTTTGGCTCGTTGCAACTAAGCCCCGACACCGATACAATTCCCTATTCGGTTGATGGCAATTATAACCCTAAGGTATATGATTACTGCGCGGGTTACCAGTACGACGATAGCACCATTGTTGGTTTTAGCCACACCCATTTTAGCGGTACGGGGCATTCCGATTTGGGAGATATTCTAGTAATGCCTACCACGGGAAAACTTAGGCTAAACCCGGGCACAACAACAAATCCTGACTCGGGATATCGCTCCCGCTATAGCCACGATAATGAGTCGGCTCAACCAAACTACTATCAGGTACTCCTAAACGATTACAATATCAACGCGGAGCTAACCACCACAACCCGAGTGGGGATGCATCGATACACATTTCCTAAATCTACAGATGCTCATATTATTGTTGATTTAACACACGGCATTTACAACTACCCCGAAAAAAACGTATGGACATTCGTCCGTGCCGTAAACGACACTCTGATTACAGGTTACCGGCAAACCCACGGATGGGCTCGCACCCGCACGGTATACTTCGCCATATCGTTTTCAAAACCATTTAAAACCTATGGATTAGTTAATGAGGAACAGCTGATTTACCGTGGATTCTGGAGACGATTCGACCAGAATAGCAACTTTCCCGAAAATGCTGGGCGTGAAATGAAGTGCCATTTCGATTTTGAAACCGATGCCAACGAGCAAATCCTAGTTAAAGTGGCCATCTCGCCCGTAAGCACCAACGGCGCTTTAAAAAATCTTGCTGCAGAAACTCCGCATTGGGATTTCGACCGAGTGGTAAAGGAGGGTCAAGCGTTTTGGAATAAGGAGTTGGCAAAAGTTGAGGTTGAAACCCTTACCGACAACGATAAAATCAACTTTTACACCTCGCTATACCACTCTTTCCTTGGTCCAACCGTTTATATGGATGTTGATGGTAAGTATAAAGGACTAGACCAGAATATCCATGCCGCAACGGGGTTCACCAATTACACCACCTTCTCGCTTTGGGATACCTACAGGGCGCTACATCCGCTTTTCAACCTGATTCAGCCCCAGCGCAATGTGGATATGATAAAATCGATGCTGGCGCACTACTCGCAAAGCGTACATAAAATGCTACCAGTGTGGAGCCATTACGCCAACGAGAACTGGTGTATGATTGGCTACCACTCAGTTTCGCTACTCGCCGATGCCATTGTTAAGGGCAACGCGAATTTCGACACCCAACTTGCCCTCGATGCTGCCGTACAAACCGCCAGCAATGGCTGGTTCGATGGATTGGATCATTACATTAAGCTCGGTTATGTTCCAGAGGATATCTCCAACAATTCGGTGTCGAAAACACTAGAGTTTGCCTACGACGACTGGACCATAGCCCAGATGGCCAAAAAGCTAGGTAATGATAATATCTACAAAGAATTTACAAAACGTGCCCTGAACTATCGAAATGTTTTCGACAGGACAATAGGCTTTATGCGCCCTCGCCTTTTGGATGGTACTTTTAGAGAGGTTTTTGATGAGTTCAACACTCACGGGCAGGGCTTTATTGAGGGGAATGCATGGAATTACTCGCTTTACGTACCTCACGATGTGGAGGGTCTAATGAATTTACTGGGAGGCCAAAGAAAACTGGAGATTTACCTCGATTCGGTATTTAATATGCATCTATCCGATAAGTATTTCGAGAATACAGAAGATATTACCCGCGACGGAATATTAGGGAACTACATTCATGGCAACGAGCCATCGCATCATATTCCATATCTATACAATTGGACTGCAAACCCTTGGAAAACACAGGAAACGGTTAGAATGATTATCGATACTAAGTACAAACCAACCCCCGATGGCCTTAGCGGTAACGATGACCTGGGGCAAATGAGCGCTTGGTATATTTTTAGCGCACTGGGCTTTTACCCTGTTGCCCCCGGCTCCGAATTCTACGAGTTGGGTAGTCCATTGATAAAATCGGCCACAATAAACCTTGAGAATGGTAAAACCTTTAAGATTAGAGCAGTTAACCAGTCGCCTAATAATAAATATGTGCAAAAAGTGAAGCTAAACGGGCAGGATATAATAAACAATAAGATTAGCCATTATGATATTCTGGCTGGTGGCGAGCTGACATTCTACATGGGT
>CAZTFJ010000203.1:5114-5749 GCA_964612255.1 uncultured Rikenellaceae bacterium
GGAGCATAAAGCATTACTAAAAACAATCGTGTAATGAGATATCGCTTTACTATCATTTCTTTTTTTACCGTTGCAATGCTCATATTATCATCCTGCAAGGAAGAGCCTAGAAGGGAACTGATTGAAAGGATGGAGCTGAATACAAATTGGATTTTTCGCGATAGCAGCGAACCCAATTGGTATCCTGCCAACGTACCCGGAACAGTTCATAGCGATTTGAAAAACAATGGCGTTATTGAAGATCCCTTTTATGGCTGTAACGAGGAGAAACTCCAGTGGATAGGTGAGCGCGATTGGATTTACAAAACCCAGTTTACCGTCGATTCCATCCTGCTTGCAAACAAAAACATCAAACTTGTATTAGAAGGATTAGACACCTACGCCAATGTAATGCTTAACGGTCAAAAAATACTGCAGGCCAACAATATGCATCGTAAGTGGGAGGTCGACTGCAAAGATATTCTAAGGATTGGCGACAATCTATTGGAAGTGCATTTCCAATCGGCATTAAACAAATTTTTCGAGGATTCCTTATCTCTGGGCTATCCCCTACCCGGCGGTAGGTGGAACTTTGCCCGCAAGGCGGCTTACCATTTTGGATGGGACTGGGGGCCACGATTTATCACTGCAGGAAT
>CAZTFJ010000204.1:0-5246 GCA_964612255.1 uncultured Rikenellaceae bacterium
ATCGAGCGCAGCAATTAGGCTGGCGTTGCAGCCTTCTTTCTTTAGGGCAATGCGAATATTCTCTATCTTTTCTGCAACTGTTTGCCCGGCGTAGCGAAGTTCGTATTCAAATGCTTTGCCCATTGGAGCCGATGGGCGATCTTCCCAAATATTGTTTATTATATCGATGTTCGATTTTACTTTAAGCCCCTCGTTTTCTAACTCGTTCGCAAAAATTTTTGCTGCGGAGTGGGAGAGTAGCTGCCCGTCGAATCCTACAGTTTCGCCCTCTTCTAAATTGTTGGCAAGCCATTCTGCCATGGTGGGTGTGTCGGGTAGCCCCATCTTGCAGAGTTCAATTTCGCTGCCCTCAAGCTCTTGCGATGCTTGCAGAAAGTAGCGGGAGTCGGTCCAAAGTGCCGATTTGTTTTTGCTAACCACCAGCGTGCCGGCAGAACCGGTAAAACCCGATAGCCAAGCTCGTAGTTTCCAGCAGTGGGGAATATACTCGCTAAGGTGCGGGTCACTGCTAGGAACAATATATGCCGATACTTCTTGTGCCGCTAGTATTTCTCTAATCTTTTTAAGTTTATCGTTAGTTCTCATAGCAAATACAATTTTGTAATGATAAATGTTAGTTTTAAAAGAAACAAATGTAAGCAATTATGCCCTTTTGAACATTTTAATCGTTTAAAAAATATTTAAGCAAAATTTCCGTATTTCCTTGATTAAAGCCCTTTGTCGATATGTTTTGATTGTAGGTATTTTCTTAAAAACAAATGTCTAAAATGTTCGTGTTTTGTAATATTGGTATATATTTGTATATTGCCTATCGATAAGGGAGGAATACTAAACAAGTCCTAAGCTATGAATACTCTAAAGATTTCAAAAAACAGGGTTCGCGATTTTTTAGCAGAAAAACTTGCCAGAAGTATTATTCAGTCTGAACTCGACGATTTGGTATCTGTTTTACGGTACAATGCGTTGGGTGGCTACGAACGACTCGATGACTTTGATCTTTTTGAAAATTTGGTGGCTGCTTTACCCGAACTTGAATTGGTATTTATGGCCGAGACCGATGAACATTACTTTTACATAGCTGTTAAACCTGATTATAAGAACGAGGAGGAAGCCATACTGGTAGATATGCGAAAAGTTATTCAGGTAATTGTATAGCCTATTCATAAGCATTAAATAATCTCATTTATGTCCAAAGTATTAAAACTGTTGGCCTCACCTTTGTTGATGGCCTTGCTAATTATTGCTTTTGCTGTATCCAGCGCCATTGCAACCTTTATTGAGAACGATTTTGGCACTACCGCTGCTCGTGCTATTATTTACAACGCTTGGTGGTTCGAGCTTGTTATGCTGCTCCTCTCCGTAAACTTTATAGCTTCTATCGTTACCCGTAAGCTTTATCGAAAAGAGAAGTTTGCCGTAATGCTTTTCCACGTTGGATTTGTGATTATTCTGCTGGGAGCAGCAGTAACACGATATGCTGGTCAAGAGGGTATGATGCACATTCGTGAGGGTGAAACCAAGTCATGGTTTTCTTCGTCGGATCAATACCTAAGCATTGATTTAAATGGCGAGAATGTATTGAGCAAGCAGGTAAACTTTACCCCAGTTACTCGTAACAAGTTTAGTGAAGATTTTAAGGTGGACGAGAAGCCCCTTAGCTTGCAATTGACTAATTACATCCCTAATGCCCAGGAGAGCGTTGTTGAACATCCCAATGGGTATCCTGTAGTATCTTTGTTTGCTCTCGATAGTTTGGGCTCTAAGCAGGTTCTGCTTCGCCCCGGAAAAGTTATCCCTATAGGTACATATGGTTTGGGCTTTGCAGGCGATAAATCTGATCTCGATTTTGAGTTTGCCTTAACCGATTCGGGTGTTGTTGCTCAATCTAAGTTTCCCGTAACAATTCGTACCATGTCAGAGGGGCAAGAGCGTAGCGTATTACCTAATACCTCTTTTCTGCTTAAACCGCAAAACTTTTATAGTAACCACTTAGTTCAATTTGCGTACCGTGGTCATTGGCGGTTGGCTAAGGTAAAAATGGTTTACAATCCAAATCCTCAGGTGCAAGGTGTTGATGTTCTAGAGTTTAAAGCGAAATCTAATAATGATTTTATCGATTTTTACGTACCCATAACCAGTGTTGAGGACGAACCTGTAACCGAAACGATAAACGGAATTGAGATTGCTATTAAGTATGGCTCAAAAAGGATTTCAATTCCATTCTCAATTGAGCTCAATGATTTTGTGCTTGAGCGTTATCCCGGATCCGAAAGTCCATCATCTTTTACATCACAGGTCCAGGTTTTTAATCTCGATGGCAGTCTAGTAAAACCTTTTAGCATATACATGAATAACATCTTAAATTATAAAGGGTATAGGTTTTACCAAAGTTCGTACGATCCCGATGAGCGTGGTACTTACTTATCGGTGAATAAAGATTCTTGGGGAACAGGCATTACCTATTTTGGATATTTTATTTTGGTAGTGGGCATTATTTGGTCGTTACTGGCTAAGGGAAGTCGGTTCCGTAAACTTATAAGCAAGCCATCGGCAACCGCCCTAACCTTGGTTTTACTGCTTTTTGCCTCTTTTTCGTTTGCACAGGAAGTTCCCGAACTCGATGCACAGCATGCACAGGAGTTTGGCAAGCTCTTAATTCAGGACAAGGGTGGCAGAATGAAGCCTATGAGCACCTTAGCCAGTGAAGTTTTGCGTAAGCTTAACCGGTCTAAAAAGTTTAAAGGCCAAACTCCAGAACAGGTTTACCTTGGCATGTCTGCGTTTCCCGATTATTGGCAGCATATTCCAATTATCACTATTAAAAGCGATGAAATAAAGGGAATGCTGGGTGTACGTGGCGATTTAGCTTCGTTTGTCGATTTTTTCAATCATCAGAACGGGTCAAGGTATTTGCTAACCGAAATGGTACAGGAGGCTTTTGCGCTAAAACCTGCTATGCGTTCGCCGCTTCAAAAAGAGATAATTAAGGCCGACGAGAAGATAAATGTGCTTTTCATGGTATTTTCGGGTCAAATGGCACGAATATTCCCTATTCCTGCCGACTCTACCAGCAAGTGGATGTCGATGAATGAGGCTTCGGAACTGGACGAAAATAGCCCTGTAAAACCTATTGCCGATGTTTATAGTGAGTATATGGTTAGCGTAAGAACCGCTGCCGAGAATGGCCAGTGGAAAACACCAAATGAACTCCTAGAGCAAGTATACGATTATCAGCAAGAGTTCGGGGGCCATATAATTCCATCGAAGGGTAGAGTAAACGCAGAGGTATTTATAAATAAGTTGTTACCATTTGAGCGTTTAATTCCAATTTACGGATTAACAGGTTTGGTGCTACTTGTATTAGTTTTTATCGAGATGTTTTATCGCTCAAACTTTGGCAATAAGCTCTACATTGGTTTGGCTGTACTACTAATTTTAGGCTTTGCGCTTCATACATTTGCCATTGGGCTTAGGTGGTATATTGCTGGGCGTGCCCCGCTTAGCAATGGGTTTGAGTCGATGGTTTATGTGGCTTGGGCTGCAATGCTTGCAGGTTTAATATTTGCCAAGCGGAATAGGGTAGTGCTACCTGCAACTGCACTGCTTAGCACGCTCACACTATTTGTGGCGCATCTATCATGGATGGATCCAGAAATCACCAATCTAGTACCTGTGCTCAAATCGTACTGGTTAACTATTCATGTTGCGGTTATTACTGCCAGTTACGGATTCTTCGGATTGGGAGCAATTCTGGGGCTCTTTAATTTGGTGTTGTATGCCTTTAAGTCGAAAAAGAATAAGGTTAATATTGATGCGCAGATTTCAAACATCACCGTAATAAATGAGCTAAATCTAACGCTGGGGTTATATTTGCTAACCATAGGATCGTTTTTGGGCGCGGTTTGGGCTAACGAGTCGTGGGGCAGGTACTGGGGCTGGGATCCTAAGGAAACTTGGGCGCTTATTACAATGCTAGTTTACGCCTTTGTGCTACATATGAGGCTAATTCCACCATTCAAGTCGGCTTTTGCGCTAAACTTTGGCTCTATTATTGGCTTAGCATCGGTACTTATGACCTATTTTGGGGTAAACTACTACTTGTCGGGCTTACATAGCTACGCTGGGGGCGATGCCGTTCCCGTTCCCTCGTGGATATTTTTTGTTGTAGCGGCCATATTCTCTCTTAGCTTCTTTGCTTGGTATAATAATCGTTTGGTTGAGGGGGAGAGTAACAAGAGTTAATAATCTTTTAAAATGTTGATATTATGAAGAGTTTTGAATTTTATAATCCAGTAAAAATACTTTTTGGCGAGGGTAAAATTAGCGACATAACCAACGAAATACCTAGCAATGCCACAGTTTTAATAACCTATGGCGGAGGCAGCATTAAAAAAAATGGGGTTTATACCCAGGTGATGTCTGCTCTCGATGGCTTTAAGGTGATTGAGTTTGGCGGCATAGAGCCAAATCCTAAGTACGAGACCCTTATGCAGGCAGTTGAATTAGCCCGAAAGGAAGATGTTTCGTTTATCCTTGCCGTAGGTGGCGGTTCGGTTATTGATGGTACAAAATTTATTTCGGCTGCCATTCCATTTAAGGGAGAAGATCCTTGGGATATTCTAACAAAACCAAATAAAGTAGAAATTGCCCACGCCGTTCCGTTTGGTACGGTGCTTACAATTCCTGCTACAGGTTCGGAAATGAATATGTTCGCAGTAATTAGTCGCAATTCCACAACCGAGAAGTTATCGTTTGGGCATCCACTTGTTTTTCCAAAATTCTCTGTGCTCGACCCTGTTGTAACCTACTCCTTGCCAGTAAACCAGATTGCAAATGGGGTGGTTGATGCTTTTGTGCATGTAATAGAACAGTACCTTACTTATCCTGTAAATGCTAATGTTCAGGATCGTTGGTCGGAGGGTATACTACAAACTCTAATTGAACTGGGGCCACAAGCGCTTGCTAACTCTATGAATTACGATATTAGAGCTAACGTGATGTGGAGTTGTACCATGGCGCTGAATGGCATAATTTCAACAGGTGTTCCCACCGACTGGGCTACTCATACCATAGGTCATGAGTTAACCGCCTTTTTTGGGCTCGATCATGCTGTGACACTTGCCATTGTATTACCTTCGCTAATGCGTGAAATGAAAGAAGAGAAAAAGCTTAAACCGCTGCAGTTAGCTAATCTAGCTCGGGGTATTGAGGTTGGTACCGAGGACAGAAAAGTTGATGAGGCTATT
>CAZTFJ010000204.1:5256-5744 GCA_964612255.1 uncultured Rikenellaceae bacterium
GAGTTTTTCCAGTCGATGGGTATAAAAACACGCCTAGCCGATCATAAAATAACGGAGGATATGCTAAATCCAATAGTAAAAAGATTTCATCAGCGCGATTGGAAACTGGGCGAAATGAAGGCAATTAACGCAGAAAGAATTGAAAAAATTCTTAAAATGGCATTGTAGCCAAAAGCGTTACTATTTCGTTTTCAGGAACTAATAATTTTGTACTAAAAATAATGTTCTAAATTTGATCTTATACTTTTGTCGTGCCTTTAACGAAAGACATTGCAGTTTAATCGGCTTGCTAGTTTTAGGTATAAAATTGTTCTTAAAGTGTTTTGTGAGGGGTTTATCATTTTTTAATGATAAGTTGAGGTGATACGCTTAAACCGCCGGTTAGATTTAAAAATCTGTACGGATTATTTGTTCTTAGAAATTTTAGGTGAGGTGGGTGAGTGGCTTAAACCAGCAGTTTGCTAAACTGCCGTACGGGTAACCGTACC
>CAZTFJ010000205.1:0-978 GCA_964612255.1 uncultured Rikenellaceae bacterium
ATCAAGTGGATTCAGCCCTTAAAACTTTATCCAAAATAGAAACTTCCTGCTTTGTTTTTATGGTTAATAACCCCAAAGGATATGAGCAATGGACTAATGAGCTTGGTTATCATAGGGTATTACCTGCATTTCCCGGGGCGGGCGGTCAAATTGAAAATGGCAGTGTTTACTATCAGATAGTATCAGGTCTTGTTCAGCCAACAACCCTTGGTGAATTGAACGGAAAGCAGACCCAAAGGCTAAAGGATTTGAAAACTATTTTGCGGAGAGCTGGGTTCAATATCGCCATATCAAAGAAAATGGAAGTTTGGCAAATTTCGCATATTGCTCTTATAGCCCCGTTGGCCGCCGTTATTTATTATGACGGAGGCGACAACTATTCGGTATCGAAAAACAAAAAGGCGATTAGCCAAATGAACCTTGCCCTAAAGGAAAACCTCAACTTTTTAATTCAATCAGGGATAGGAGTTGAACCCTATAAACTGCGCATAATTAGGTTTATACCAATGCTTATCCTTACTAAGATTATGCGGTTGGTTTTTGCCACAAAATGGGCCGAAACGGTTATCTGCAGCCATGCTCTAAATGCAAAGAAAGAAATGGAACTTATAAATCATCATTTTATCCAAATGGCAAAAGGCAAGGGCTTTTATCTGAAAGATTTTGAGAAACTTTCAGCAAATCAAATTGATTTATAAATAAGTGCATTTTTGATGTAGTGAAAATGTCTGATTGCAATAATATTGAAAAAATCATTTGCAAAACTGCCCTCAATAAGCTCAAGAGAAAGATTCCATATGGTTGGGATTTGAATATTTACAGGGGCTGCAAAAATGGGTGCAAGTATTGCTATGCTCTATACACGCACGAGTACTTGGGTCAAAACGATTTCTCGAAAGTGTATGCTAAAATCAACATTGCCGAGCAACTCGACAAGGAACTTAGCCAACCAACCTGGCAAAGAGAGGTTGTGAATAT
>CAZTFJ010000205.1:988-5721 GCA_964612255.1 uncultured Rikenellaceae bacterium
CGGTAAGTCCGACCGGCTACTGACTGACTTAGACAAGGATGTAGCCGAGAAGATTGGCGACGAAATGAAGCTTATGCCCGATGTGCTAAGGGTTTTAATAAAGCATAAAACCCCAGCCATTATCTCAACAAAATCGGACTTAATACTACGTGATTTTGACCTGATTGCCGAGCTGGCAAGCATTACATACATAAACGTGGCCTGTACAATAACCACTATGGACGAGGATATTCGTAAAAAGATAGAGCCCAACGCAAGTCCAAGTATCAATCGGTTTAAAGTACTGGCCGAATTTAGGAAAACAAATGCTTCAGTAGGTTTGCATACCATGCCCATAATTCCGTACCTAACCGACAGCTATTCGAATATTGAGGAGTTGTGCACCGAAGCCAGCAAGGCCAATGTACACTACATGCTGCCTGGGGTTTTGTACCTACGTGGATCAACCCGAAAAAAATTCTTTGATTTCATCATAAAGGATTATCCCCAAAAATATGAACGCTTAAAGCAACTTTACAAAACGGGTGGTGCAGATAAATTGTACAAAGAGAAACTTTACAATGAGGTTGTTAACCCCCTTCGCAACAATTACGGAATATCGAGTAGTTACATAAAACCGATGCGGGAAAAACTACCTAAAGAATGAGGATGTAATAATTTATTCGATAGAATTCCCTTCATTAAAACGAAACTAAATTGAAAAAGAGATGCTGCAAGTTTTATCAACGGACTTATTTGGTCGCTCTGGCACTTGCCCCTTTTCTTAGCAGCTTCGTTAGTTCGGCATATCTTTTAGTAGGATTTTAAATTATGTGAAAAAACCTGCCCCTATTCCAAGTGGATTTTGAAAATATTTCCACTTGTAAATAGGGGCAGGGCTATCAGAATCCTGATGAAGTGTATCCCTTACATCAGCTAAAAACTAAAACTCATTTTCAACAACCTCTATCCCAAGCTCTTTAAACTTATCGCGGACCAAAATCATCGCATTAATGCGCTTAATACCCGATTTGTCGGCTGATTTAATGTAATACTCTTTTGCTTTAGTGAAGTTGCCAATAATCTCGTAGCAAACAGCGATGTTGCAATTAACATCTTCGTTATCCTCTTTGGCTGCAATCTCAAGGTATTTTTTACCAGCTTCATTAAAATTACCTGTTTTCACAAGAGCTTCAGCTTGTTTTACCAGGCCTTTCAGCTCCTTTCTGAATTCTTTGTTTTTAGTCCTCACATTATTGAACTTGAACTTTTCAACATCAAGTCGAGGTGAATAGACAAAAACCGTTTTGTTAATAGCCTCGTTCCTTAGATCTTTAATAAACGATGCAGTAGAGGGAACACTTGGGTGCTCCATATGCCTTGAGTTGCTTTTCTCCCTTTTATTGCCAAAAGGAATGGTGCCAATCGCAGTGCCATCCTTCTTAGTAATAACTGTTTTTCCAGCAAGTGAAGCTGAACTGCTAGCCGAAAACGTATAGTAGCTAATTGGCAATTTCTTATCTACCGATTCGGAGGTCTCCTTAATAAACTTCTCCTCGTAGCTACTGTTTGACGATGACTCAAATATATAATCACCGCTTATAATGAAATCGGCTTCGTCTTCCGATCCCACAACTTGGTAAAGAGCAGTAGTTAACCACGGATTGTATAGCTTTACATCCTTATCTTTCCCAAGGGCATTGCTGCTTAAAACGTTTGTAAATGCTTTTGCATAAGCATCTCCAAAGTCGGCCTCAGTAGTACCGTTATTTGTAAGGCTCTTTACAAAAACCTTTCCTCCTCCCTCGAGAAATGCTGAGGGCATATTTAGAGTATAAAACTCAACTCTCTGAGCCGTTGCTGTTGTGCTGATTGCCAGGGCAACAAGCATTATTCGAATGATGATGGATATTTTGTGCATAGTATAATTTTTTTAACAGATGATTGTGATATTAAAGTTTAACCAAAACCAATTTTAATTTATCGGATGGCCATTTAGGTATCCAAACCTGCGATGTTGATACTCCCGATTTGTCGGAGTGGTAAGTCAACCTTATGTGTTTTTCGTCCTTCTCAACATATTCGCGGTACACGAAGTGGTACATATCTGAAATATTGTATTTATAATTCCCTGCATCATCTTTTTCCCAGAATTTATCATATTCCTTCGATGACATCATTTTGTTATCGCCCTTTTTCCCAAAAGCAAAATACTCATTATTGCTTGTACACATATAGGTTGTATATGTAAGTGGCTTAACATTTGGCCCACGATTAACAGTTATCCTGTTGATTTTCCACCTGGGGTACTGATTCAAATCGTTAGGATCAAAATCAAAGCTACTCGCATTTCCGTCCTGCATAAGAACTTTAGCGTTTGCTCCGCTACGGCCCGCGATAACAATTACGTAGTCTTGCGAACTGTTAATTTCTCTTACAACCGGCACCATGTTGAGCTGACTGTAACCTAAACTGGCTGTAGTAAAAATCATTAATACCAAAGCGAGTAGTTTTTGCACACATTTTCTTGTCATAATTTTTGGTTTTGTTAATTGTTATGGAATTGTTGTTGAAAAAAAATAATAATATATAGGGATAACCCGACAGGTATTAATAATACGTTGACCCCTGTCAAATATTAATTACTATTTGTTGTAATAAATAAAAACTTTGAAATTAAAAATTGATAGCGTTTCGATATCATTAAAGGTACACTATCCAACACCATGGTTACTAGAGGTTAAAAATATACTTTTATTTTAAAAAAATACTACCAGATAGTATTTTTTATCCCCTCCCTGTAAAATTTAGTTTTGAGTTATGTCGAACAAAAGGGAGAAAGTGCAATCTTTTGCAATAGCGTTAATTTTGATTTTTTGCAATCATAACCTATAGGCTTTCTCTAAAATTTAAAAGTGATTAAAGAAAAACCAATAAAACAGAAGATTTTATAAAGTTACTCGCTCAAGATGTGAATCCTGAGACTGCAAAATGGTTTTAGGAGATTTTAAAAACTCGGTAATTATTCCTTCTGCCAGCTTAATCCAATGGATTTTAGGCAATATCAGCAGGTCTCAGTTAAATGAGACCCGCTTTTCGTAAGATGATACCCCTATTCCCTTTTTTGATACCGCTTGATAAGATAATCAGGTTATGTTTGCCGTGTAATTACAAAGCATTTAAAATCTGATTAAATCAAACGCTATGAAAAAACTAATTAAATTGAAAATTGTTGCTCTTGCTCTTACCCTGTCTGCTATATCGTGCGAGAAGAGCGAATGGAACGAAATTGAATATCTACTATGCCTTTCTGAAGGGAAATCGTACCTTATTGAGGATTCGCATCTAGCCACTCTCCCTCCTGTAATCCAAAGTTACCTTGAGGCTACAGGAGTAGTTGGTACATATTACGCTAATAGCATAAAGTTTACCTACACAGGCGATTTTAAGCTGAACGAGAACGCTGATTGGGCTCCTATGGATGCTATAACATACATAACCTATGGCCCGCTAAGTCGCAACTGGTTTGGTGAGATAAACTCATCGATGGGTAAGATGACTGGCCTCGATTACTACTACAACGGTAAGGGAAAAATGGACATCCGACTTTTCCCTTCAATCCCCTTTCAGGTGGCAACTGGGCCTGAGCTGGACATTGGAGAGCTGCTTACTATCCTCGCCGAGATTGTATTTAACCCATCGGCCTGCCTAAACAGCTATATTGAGTGGGAGCAGCTAACCGATTACTCAGCTAAGGCCACCATAACCGATGCTGGAATTACTGCCTCAGGCATATTCTTTTTGGACGAGAACTATCTGGTAACACATTTCGAAACCGATGAGCGGTATCTTGTTTCGGGCAATAGGGTTGAGAATCACCTTTGGACTGTCTATGTTACCGATTACAAAGAGTTTGATGGAATTCTAATCCCCAGTGAGTTCAATTTAATGTGGCACCTGCCCTCAACATCATACGAGTATATAAGGGCAAGAGTTGACGATATAGAGTTTAATCCAGCAAATATTTAAAGAAAAACGAGCCATGAAAAAGTTAATCATCACAATCGCCACTTCACTTATAATAGGTTTGGGCTATTCACAGGAACGTTCCAGTGCTAATCAACTTTCGTTTGAACTTGGAGGTGCTGGTCTTGCGACATCAGTAAATTTTGATCATACCATTATCGATAATAGCAAAAGTATGATAGTGCCCAAAGTTGGAATTGGTTACCTCCCCGTTTTTGTAAACGGATCTTTCTCAATCGGTACTTTTAGCTTTATTGCCGGAGCAAACTACATAAGAAAATATAAGAATCACCAAGCCGTTTTAGGTATTTCAAATTCCATTGTAGCATCATTTGCAAGTGGACTTGGCGACTCATTCAGCTCATCAACCTACGGCTACCATATTATTCCTAACTTTGGATATAGGTATATAATAAGTGAGAAAAAGGGGCTTTTTATTGGTGCCGGATATTCTCCTATAGTTTCGTTCAACGGATTTTCCGTTGAAAAACAGCTGATGCAGTATAAAAACCATTTATACATAACAGTAGGCTTTGCCTTAAATTAAAATCAAAAAAAACTAATAGCAATGAAACATATTCTATCAACCATTATGCTAATGCACGGGGCAATACACCTAATGGGCTTTGCAAAAGGATTTAACCTGGCTAATATCGAAAATCTAAATTCAGAAATTCCCAAACCAGCAGCGTTACTTTGGCTTTTAGTATTCCTGCTTTTTGCCCTTT
>CAZTFJ010000206.1:0-5657 GCA_964612255.1 uncultured Rikenellaceae bacterium
AAAGGTCTCACTATTCAGCAAATCGCTTAGCTTACGACCTACCAATCCAAAATATCGTTTTTGCCTAATACCAACAACCCACTTTATGCCCGATACTGCATTGGTAAGAAACATCTCATCGGCATCGAGCAGCATCTCGGGATCAATGGCAGCATCAGAATCAACCTTATAGCCAGCATCCATTGCAACATCAATAACTACCTGTCGCATAACGCCTGCAACACAGCCCTCAGAAAGCGAAGGGGTAAGCAGCTTATTACCAAAAACCACAAATAGATTAGAGGAAATAGCCTCAACAATTCTGTTCTGGTCGTTAATCAGAAGACAATCGTCAAGCCCTAAATTCTGCCTATGCATCCCAGCCATAACATAAAGCTGAGCATTACAACTTTTTATTGGCGATAGGCTATTAATAGGCTTTCGGATATCAGTAAATAGGTCAACTACCAAGCCTTTAGGGTTTAGCGGATAAAAATCTTCTTGTAGCGAATTAGTGGACATTAGAATGCCTACCGATTGATTACTAGGGGTATACAAACCACCAGCTTTTCGGTAAAAAGTTATTCGCACCCGAGCACTACCAAAAATTCTATTTTTATTTAAAAGACGGGTAATTTCTCGTGTCAAAAATTCCAAATTGAAATAGATAGGCAGCTCCATCTGCAAAAGAGCAGCGCTCTTTACAACACGCGCCATATGATATTTTAGGTGCTTTGCCTCTGTTCCATAGGCATGAATGGTCTCAAAAAAACCATCGCCGAAAAGGAACGACCTATTGTTCGATTGAAGCACGGGTTCATTATCCCTAAAAAAGTCGCCATTATGCCAAATGTAATGCCTCCGCTCCATTAGCAAATCCTATTCAAAAAGATTTAAAACATCTGTAACTTTTTGCATTAAAATGGGCTGTATGGCACCGTGTGTGAGGTTACTGGGGATATTGTTGTCAACCAACATCTCCTCAATTTCAAAACTAGGCAACTCGTCAAATTCCATTATATCGGCAAAAAACAAGCGGTTGTAGCTTCGCTTACCATCACTCTCTATTGAGAAATCGGATACTGTTTTAATTCCATAACGCTTAGCGCCTGTTTCCTCCCACAACTCTCGCCTAGCTGCCTGTTCTGGCGTTTCGCCTTGCTCAACATGGCCACCAGGAACTTCCCATGTTACCGATTTATGTTTACGCACCCAAACCCATTGCCCATTATGTCTCGATACAATTACCACGTAGTTAAATACAGATTTTGAATTACTTATTGGATGGAAAGTTAACTTATAATCTATCATAACCCTAACTCATTTAAAAATATTCTTATCAACTTTGGATCGACAAGCAGTGGGTATATAAAACCAAATACAGCACCAATAAAGTGAGCATCATGGTTAATGTTATCGCTCGATTTTTTGCTCATATAGTGCGAGTAGATAAGGTAGGCCACACCAAATAGGATGGCTGGCACGGGTAAAATACCCATAATGTATAGCTTATCGAGAGGCCTGAAGAATATGCTAGCAAAAACTACAGCCGACACAGCACCCGATGCCCCTACCGCCTGATAGTAGTAATTATCTTTATGCTTACGCAGTGTGGTTAAGCAGCTTATTACTGCCCCCCCAATATATAGCGTAAAAAAGTGCAATGTTGAACTACCAATTATGCCACTTGACTGCAGCTGGCCAAATATTGACTCAACGGCCAGACCAAAAGAGAGCAGCACAATCATATTAATGAGCAGGTGCATAAAATCGGCATGCATCAGAATATGACTAAGCACCCGGTACCACTGCTTACTGTGGATAACCTGATAGGGGCTAAGTAGCAATTTGGACATTAGCTGCCTATTGCTAAATGCCATAAACGATATTACACCTGTAATTGCAATTATTATAAAAGTCATTACAAATATGTTAAGCTAAAAAAACTAATGCAAGATTTTAAAAACTAACTCCTTTAGCAGTTCGCCATGGTCTACACTATCGTTATTTACACCTTTTGAGCGCAAATCGTAATCTCGAAGCAGTTCAAACACTTGCACACACTTCCGTGGGCTATAACGCTTAGATGCCTTTAGATAATCGGACACAAAGAACGGGTTTACCCCCAGTACTGGAGCCAGGGACCGTTCCGATTTGTCGGCAACAAAATGGCACTTAAAAACACCTTTAAAGTAGTTGTATATGGCGAGTGTACTAAGCACCATTGGGTTAGCCCCTGGGTTTTTTGCAAAATGATCGACTATTCGATTGGCCTTAAGCACATCGCGAGCACCCAGCGCATTGGTTAGCTCAAAACGATTAAAATCTTTGCTTATGCCAATATTCTTCTCAATGTGGTCGGTAGTAATTTTAGTTTGTCCTGTGGGTAAGGTTATTACCAACTTTTCAAGTTCCTTGGCCACCTTACTCAGGTCGTTGCCCAAATAGTCCTTTAACAGCTCTGCCGATGCAGGTGATATGCTGTAACCTTTTTGGCCAAGATGCTCGGTTATCCAAACAGGCACCTGATTGTCGTACAGCCTTTTGCTGTCGAAATAAACACCTACTTTGCCCGCCAAGGTAAAAAGTTTTTTAACCGCTGCGTTAGGCTTACCCCCTGGGGCAAACTTAAAGCAGATAACGAGAATGGTTGATTTTTGGGGTGCTTTAAGATAAATTTCAAGATCTTCAATCTTTTTTATCTGTTGAGCCTCCTTCACAATCACCACCTGCTGATTGGCCATCATAGGGAATCGGCGCGATGTTTCAATAATAGTGCTAACATCAACATCCTTTCCGTATACTACAATTTGGTTAAATGCTCTTTCCGACTCACTCAACACATTTTCAGCAATAAAATCGGTTAGCAAATCGATATAGTAATACTCATCGCCAGCCAGAATGTAAACTGGTTTGTATATCCGTTTCTTTAGCTCGCCAATAATCTCGGCAGATGTGTCGGCAATGGTTTTTCGTTTGGCCATAAAAACTGTTCTGCTTTAAAATCTAAGATGTTTCACTGATTTCCCATTGTTTTTCAACTCCTCAAGCGATTCAATTCCAATCTTTATATGGTCGTTTACATACAAATCGCTTATTAGCTTATCGCTATCTGAGGTTTTAACACCTGTTGATATCATAGGCTGATCCGATACCAGCAGCAATGCCCCAACGGGTATCTCGTTGGCAAAACCTACTGAAAAAATGGTTGCGGTTTCCATATCTATAGCCATTGCCCTAATGGTGCGCAGGTATTCTTTAAAGGCTTCGTCGTACTCCCAAACCCTACGGTTTGTGGTAATAACGGTTCCGGTCCAGTAATCGCGATTATTGTTACGAATGGTTGTAGAAACAGCACGTTGTAGGTTAAATGCAGGCAGCGCTGGCACTTCGGGTGGAAAGTAATCGTTTGATGTTCCCTCATGCCTTATGGCTGCAATGGGAAGAATAAAATCGCCCAGTTCGCTTTTTTTCTTTAATCCACCACATTTGCCTAGGAACAAAACAGCGTTGGGCATTACGGCGCTTAGCAAATCCATAACAGTTGCTGCATTCGGACTTCCCATACCAAAATCAATCATTGTAATTCCATCGGCTGTAGCGCAAGGCATATTAGCATGCTCATCAACTATGGGGGTATTGAAATACTCGGCAAAAAAATCGAGGTAACCCCTAAAATTGGTAAGCAGGATGTACTTACCAAAATCTTCTAATTTTTGGCCTGTATAGCGAGGCAACCAGTTCTTTACAATCTCTTCTTTTGTCTTCATATTGTTGATGTTATAAATTGCTATGATATAGATGCCATTACCGGCAAGTTTGAGCAAAAATACAACTTTTTTTGGCCTTACATAAATATGCTTCACTTTCCTTTTGAGGTACACGCTTCTTTTGCAATCTTTGTACAAAACAATTTTAGATGCAAGTTGAGCTAAATCTTCCTCATTTTGAGATAAAAACCAGAATATCTGACGGGCAGAGACAGGTATTCGACATCATCAGAAAGAAATATGTAATATTAACCCCCGAGGAGTGGGTTCGGCAGCATTTTATAAACTACCTAATAACATCTAAGGGGTATCCAGCAGGTCTAATTTCTGTTGAAATGCCAGTGCAGATAAATGGGATGCAGCAACGAGCCGATATTGTGGTACACAACAAGCAGGGAGAACCAACGCTAATTGTAGAGTGCAAAGCCCCTAGCGTTAAGCTTAGCAACGCAACTTACACGCAGGCTGCTCGATACAACTTGATGCTAAGAGCAAATATGCTTGTTGTAACCAACGGGATTCAGCATTTTTGCAGTAAAATTGATTTAGAGAACAAAAGATTTATTCCTCAGGCAAATATTCCTAGCTATAAAGAAGTAGACATGTAATTTCTTTGATGACTCCTTAGTTCTTTTGGCAGATATTTAGTGCTAAAATCAATCGTTTACAAAAACATTGTGTGGCTTATCATTCTCTAATTTCATTAATCAATAACATAGTTTGTTTTGCAAATCCATTATCCGGATTTAGTGTTAAAGCAATGTCACTATGTTTTTTGGCATTTAGCAAATCGCCAATCATATAGTATGACCGTCCTAAGTATGCATCAGCATTCTCAGCTTCTGGATAAAATTCTTTACAATTCTTAAGTAATTCAATTTTCTCGTAAATATGTTTTCTTGAATCTAAAATATAAGCTAGTAAGTAAAAATCGAATTCGGGTGGCACTATCTCAAATCCAATACTATGCGAAAGTTGTTCGTAATGCTTAACGAACAATTCTGTTGTTTTTTCAGGACTCAATTTAGGAACACAGAAGTACCAATCATTATATATAAAAGATAGTGCTTCCATTATTAGGACAGGAAAAACTGTATGGTGTGTATCAATTGTTTTAATTGATGATTTAAATGAGAAATTTCTGTTTTCTACATTATTAAAAGCTTCAATAAGTTCTATGTTCTCAGTATAAAAATAATCTCTTTGACTTGCTCCTAAAAATAATCTCTTTGGTGATTTCACAAGTTCCAATATGTTTTTCTTATTGTTAAGCTGTTTAACAAAATATTCTGAATTGGTTGGGGCTGTACAAAAATAACCCTGAAACAACGAGTTATTACTGAACAGATTATAAAGAACAAATTCGCCGTCAGAAGAATGCCCTATGAGCGATTTGTAACCTGTTTTTCTGTAATTTGAATCAATATATGGTATAACTTCATTCTCAATAAAGTTTTTGAAATCCTCGAAACTATTACGTGGAGCTGTACTAAGCCCAACAATAATTGACTCAGGTATGGTATGCAAATGGTTTAAGTCAAGAATTTGGTACGTTTTGCTTAAATATTCATTCATAGAATAATACAGCCTTGTTCTTGAAAAGCCCCCCAATACTACTTGTAAGGGAAATTCATCTTTGGTATTATAATAGTCTGGGGGAAGATAGATTTGAATTACTTTACTCTCTTCAAAATACTTTGATTGAATAGTATCTGTAAAAACAAAATCCTTGATTTGGGCGTAACACATACAATTTAGCAGGATAAAAACTGTAGTTATAAAAATTTTATTTTTCATCTGTTTCTATTTTAATTTCAAAGCAATAACCCACTTGCTAAAAAATAAGCTGGCAAGCGCTCTTCAGTGTATATAACCTATTTAATAAAGCAGGAGATGCAAGGCTTATGC
>CAZTFJ010000207.1:0-5637 GCA_964612255.1 uncultured Rikenellaceae bacterium
GTTGACCTGACAGCGTGCGAAGCGCCTGTCAGCGTCTGAGAAAGATTGAAAGATTCAAAGATTGAAAGATTTGATGATTGGATGGATGATTGACTGTTTGTCATAATACTTAACAATTAGTATTCTCCAACAGCCATCAGTTACAATATAAACAATACTTTTACAGTTATAAAATTACATAAATTGATATTTCTGAAACGTTTACTTATCATATCGTTATTAGCCTTTTGTGGGTATGCGGCACACTCGCAAGACCCGCAGTTTACGCAGTTTTATGCTAGCCCATTGTATTTGGCACCGTCGTATGCCGGAGGTATTCCTGGGCAGCGTGTGGTAGCCAACTACCGTAACCAGTGGTCTATGGTGCCGGGTACATTTCAAACCTACAGCGTATCGTACGATCATAATTTTATCAACTTTAAAAGCGGGTTAGGGTTGCTTTTAGTTGGCGATATTGCTGGCGATGGCCGTATGGGTACCACCATGGCAGGTGTTATGTATAGCTACGACATAACCCCAACTCCCGATATACACATTAGGCCTGGAATAGGGTTTTACTACCTGCAGCAGTCTGTCGATTACACCAAGCTTATTTTTGGCGATCAGCTCACATCCGATCCTATGCCTCCATCATCTATCCAACCTCCAGGAAACCCTGCAGTTCGTGATATTGATGTTTCAACATCGGTGCTAGCCTATACCGATAACTTATGGTTTGGAGCTACCTGGGATCATATGCTACGGCCCGAACGCACCTTTTATGGCGACGATGCCCGAACACCTTTCAAGTTTTCAGTTTATGGTGGTGCTCGATTGGTACTAAAAGGCTTTATAATGCGCCCCATTGAGGAGAGCATAACTGCTACCTTTAACCTTAAGTTTCAGGATGAATCGTCGCAGCTCGATTTGGGCGTTTACTGGTACAGGCAGCCCTTTATTTTTGGTACCTGGTACAGGGGCATACCCTTAGTGAAAGATTACCCCGGATCCGATGCCGTAGCATTCCTTTTTGGTTATAGGCTCGATAAGATAAGTTTTGGTTACAGCTACGATTTTACAGTGTCGCGTTTAGGGTTTGGTTCTGGCGGATCGCATGAACTATCGCTAAGCTATACCTTTAAAGTGAAAACCCGTAAGCGATACAGGGCTATTCCTTGTCCAACCTTTTAAGCAGTATTTAGTTTCCGGATTTTAAATTTTTTCCATCAAATTGTTTCGCAATGGTATCTAGTAGTAACTCTTTGTTGATGGGTTTAGATATATAGGCGTTACAGCCTGCGGTTAAGGCGTTTTTCCTGTCGTTGGAGTAACCGTATGCGGTTTGTGCAATAATAACTACATCTTTATTAAACGTGCGGATTTGCTCGGTGGCCTGTAAACCATCTAGCACAGGCATTCGAATGTCCATTAGAATTAGGTCGATATCGTTGTTTGCTTTTGCCAGTTCAACGGCCTCTTCTCCGTTTGATGCATGCAGTAGTTTGCAAGTAAAGGGTTCTAGATTAACCGTAAGGAGTAGGTCGGCCGTTTCCTCGTCCTCTGCTATAAGTACCTTAAGGTTTTTTGGTAGCATAGTGCCACTATTGATGCTCGATGTGCTTATTGGAACATTGTTAGAGCTGTTAATATAGGGTATGGTGAAAAAAAAGGTTGAGCCTTTACCCACAGTGCTGTTCACCCAAATTTCTCCTCCAAGCATTTCAACATAAGCTTTTGAGATGGCAAGGCCTAGCCCAGCCCCTTCGGGGGCTTTTAGGTAGGTGTGATCGGCTTTTACAAATCGTTTAAAAATTGATTGGAATTTATCGGCAGGGATACCATCCCCGGTGTCATCTACAAAAAACTCTAATTGCTCATTTACCCTCTTGTACCCAATACGAATCTCTCCACTGTCGATATATTTAATGGCATTTTTCGTTAGGTTTGTAAGCACGGCATAAACCTTTTCGCTATCGGTATTTATCTTAGCCTTTTCATCATCAAGAGGTTTCTTGCTTTGTAAGATTATGCCCTTAGCCCGAGCCTCTGGCTCAAAAAAGGCTATAAGCGAATCGATTTGTTTATTGATATTGGTGGTAGAAATTACAATATCTGCTTGCCCCGATTCTATTTTAGAGATATCAATAATGTTGTTAATGATATTGAGCATCCTATGGCCACTTGTTTCTATTATTTGTAGGTATTCCTTTCGTTGCTTTTCCTCAATAGGTTCATGTAGGAGTTGGGTAAATCCCAGTATCCCATTCATTGGGGTGCGGATTTCATGGCTCATGTTAGCCAAAAACGACGATTTTAGCCTGTCGCTCTCCTCGGCACGTAGCTTGGCAATCTTGTGTTGCTCTACCTCTTCTTTTAGCTGCTGTTTTATGGTTTGCTCCGATTCAATTTTTTCGCGTAGGGCCTTCATAAGCGACCAAACTGTGGCAACTAGTGTAATATTGAGCAGTATAAAGTTTAGCCCTATGGTGAGCGTGGCGCCGGTATTAAGTCCTCTAACAATAGGCGAAAAAAAGGTGTTGTGATAGGCCGATATGGATAAGAAAACTATTACAATGGCATTAAGTAAAAGGGTAATTTTGCCCGCTTTGATGCTGAATATTAACGAGGCGAATACCGAAAAGCCTAGCAGGTAAACCAACCCTGGGCCTCGCCATCCCATATAGTATAACAATGCAATGCCAAGTCCATATAGAATTATTAGCAAGCCAATTTTACGGGATTTTAGGCTAAGCCTTTTGCTGAAAAAAATGAGTTGAAGTCCTGCCAATGCCAATGTGTTGAATACTGCTAGCGCAATGAGTCCATCCTTAAAGCACATAATAATGCTAGGTATGTAAAGCACTACCGACAAGGGCACTAGGTACAGCATAATGTTAACAAAAAAGTTCGTTTGCCATAGCTGTATGGTCTCTTGCTCTTGGTTGGTGTTACCAAGAATATGCCCTTTTGCAAAGGTTTTGTAGTTCCTTATCTTCTTTTGCATAGCTTTTTGGTTAAGAGCGTTTTCATATCAGTCTCTCCGGCACCATAAGTGAGGTTTCCTCAAAGTTAGCTAAAAATCCTTTCAATTGTTTTGTTTTTTGCTCTTCTTTAAAGCAAAGTGATGTTGGTGGTTAGTTGTTAACGAGCTTAACGTTTTATGCCTGTGTTTTGTTTTTAATAGGGATACACTAGTCATTTCAAAAATTGCTACATTTACCAATCAATTGCAAAAACAATGATAAAGCCCAACCATAGCAACCTTCATCAGTGGATACTTAACGCTTATGTTAACTACATTATAGCTACCGATTTTCGGGAGGTAATTATTACTGGTGATGTAAAATCCGATGAACGTTCGGTGTTGCTTGTGGGTAACCATTTTAGCTGGTGGGATGGTTTTTGGGGATTGTATGTAAATCGGAAAGTTTTTGGTAAAAAGTTTCATGTAATGATGCTTGAGCGCGAATTGTCGAAACGGATGTTTTTTACCCGCACCGGTGCCTTTTCAATAAATCAAAAATCAAAAGGAATAATAGAAAGTATTAATTTTTGTGCCGAGGTTTTATCCATGCCTGGTAACCTTTTGCTTATGTTTCCGCAGGGTAGGTTTGAGAGTTTGCATTCCACATCAATCAAATTCCACAAAGGCGTAGCCCGCATTGCCAGTAGCAGCCCAAAAGCACGAGTAGTTTTTGCCGCTTGCCTAACCGATTACTTTGCTCATCGCAAGCCTACGCTAACCATTGCTTTACAAGAGTATAAGGGAACCCCCAGTTTAAATGATATGGAGCAGGCATACAATCAGCATCTTACTAATGCTATTTCGCAACAAGAAAATCTTTTCAGTAAATGAGTACGCTTTTTTATATAGCAATGGCTATAGTTTCTATAACCTTGTTTCGTTTTTTTGTAGCCTTGTTTAATTATATTACCCGACCCTTTTTGCCCTTTGGGCAAGTGCAGTCAAGCCCATTGGTATCGGTATTAATTCCTGCGCGTAACGAGGAGCAAAATATTGGTCGCTTGCTATCTGGATTATCCAACCAGACCTATAGCAATATCGAAATTATTGTTTACAACGATCAGTCAACCGACCAAACCGAGCAGGTTGTAAATCGTTTTGCTGCCCAAGATAATCGAATTTTGCTTGTGCAGGGCGATACTTTGCCCCCGGGCTGGTTAGGAAAAAATTTCGCTTGCCATCAGCTTGCTATGCGTGCAAAGGGAAGGTACTTTCTATATTTAGATGCCGATGTTAAGGTAGCACCTCATTTAGTTAGCAATGCAGTGTCATATATGAAGAGAAAAAGGCTTGTGCTCCTTAGTATGTTTCCGCGACAGGAGATTAAAACATTTGGTGAAAAGTTAGTTGTACCCAGCATGAATTGGATTCTCTTGAGCCTGCTGTTTCTAAGACTTGTGCGTTGGTCCAGGCGCCCATCGTTGGCTGCTGCCAATGGCCAGATGATGCTTTTTGATGCCGACAGTTATGCCCAAAACCAATGGCATTCTCGTGTAAGGCAAACTCCCGTTGAGGATATTAGCATAAGCAGGTTGATTAAGAAGAAGCGTTTGCGCATGGCCACTCTGCTAGGAACCGATGATATTGCTTGCAGAATGTATGGTTCATATAGCGAGGCAATTAATGGTTTTACCAAAAATGTTACAGCCTTTTTTGGTGGCAGCGTTGTTGTAACCGTTATGTTTGCTTTAATTGAAACGTTGGGGCCTATTATAGTGCTGTTGGCATTACCTTTTCCGTTTGTGCTGCTGTATTTTACAGTTGTTGTAGCATCACGAGTTTTTATTTCGAAACTTTCCGAACAATCGGTTTGGGTAAATGTTTTTCTATGGCCATTACAGCAAGCGGCATTCATTCACTTGGTAGTTAGAGCAATTCGTTTCTCGGCAACCAAAAGGCATACCTGGAAGGGTAGGGGGATATAGAAAAGTGCGGTCCGAGTTTTACTTTAATTGGCTTTTTTTAGTTGTTAGTTTACCAAGATTTATTCCTATGAATTATTACACTAGATTTATATTGAGCGTTTTACTGCTATTTACGTCTACTGCTTCGTATGCAAATGGTAATGCCACTTACCATGAAAAACTCTACAATATTTACCTGTCGGGTGAAATGGATGAATGGGTTGAAGTACTGCAAGAAATGCAGCAGGAATATAAAAAGGCTCCTAACTCCCAATTACTCTACGATATTACCCTAACACAGTATGGCTATATAGGTTTCTTGCTAGGCATTAAAGATAAAACCAAAGCCAAGAAGTATTTAAGTAGAGCCCAGAAAAATGCAGCAATTCTGGAGCAAAATCGAGAAAACGATGCTAATGTTTTGGCTTTAAAAGCAGCCCTTATGGCATACCAAATTGCTATTAATCCTTTTAAAGCACCTTTTATTGGGCCTAAAAGTATGGATATAATAGACGAATCAGTTAGGCTAAACCCAAATGCGCCACAGGCGTTGCTAGAGAAAGCCAACTCGGCCCATTATGCCCCATCGATGTTTGGGGGCGACCCGCAGGTGGCTGTTCAGTTCTATTCTAAGGCCATAAATGCTTTCGAAAATGAGAACGGTGGCGAGGCTCCTCGTAGCTGGATATACCTAAACGCTTATGCACAAAAGGCACTGGCATTCGAAAA
>CAZTFJ010000208.1:0-584 GCA_964612255.1 uncultured Rikenellaceae bacterium
TTTCCGCCGGCAAACACTTCGCTATACTTAAGCGTTGAGAAGGCTATTGAGGTCCCAAAAGAACACACAGCGCAAGGAACCGAATCGTTGCTAAACGACAACCCCCAAGGATGGGAATGCTGGGCAACTCCACTTACCATAAATCCATCCGATACCGTTGCCATCATAGCCATATACTTTCCCAAAAGCTTATCATCTAAACCGCTATACGCCCTTTTTAACCAAACAGCAAATTGCATTAGGCAAGAGCTCAACTACTACGAAGAGAGGGTACAAGCAGCCAAGCTTAAAGAGCAGCAGCTCAATATGTTTAACAGGTATGCTCAGGCCGATTTAATTGTCGACAAGCAGGGCACTATTGAGCTTGCCAGCAACGAGGCCTGCTCTCTGCTCGAGGTTTCAAAGTCTGATTTGGAGAAAAAATCCATTTCAAAATTTATCCCCACCTGGGGAGCCATTAGCTTTGAAGATGATAAATGGGTTGAAATAGAATCGAAAGAGATTACGGTTATAAACGTACCCAACAGCGGATTTTACCTGCTCAGCAGCAAAGCGGTAAAACGCACTCAGAACAAATTCGACAA
>CAZTFJ010000208.1:594-5615 GCA_964612255.1 uncultured Rikenellaceae bacterium
CCTACGGAGCATGCGGCAGGTGCTAAACGAGGCAAACAAGTACATTGGCAATACCGCCTACGTTCAGTTCGATGATATAATTGGTATTTCTGTGCCCTACAAACGGATGCTGCGCGAAGCAAAGAACATTGCCAAAACGAGCTCGCCTGTTATGATCCTTGGCGAGAAATACTCTGGACGCGAAACCGTTGCCCAAGCAATTCACAACAGCAGCTCCAGAGCCGACTACGGATTTGTTAGGGTTGATGCAGGAACGCTTACCCCCGAGCAGCTCGACGAAACGCTGTGGGGCTACAACGAGAACTACAAGCCTCACCAAAAAAGGCTACCCAAGCCCGGCGCCTTTGAATTTGCCAACGGGGGCACGCTATACATAAACGACATTGACCGTATTAGCCAATCGACCCAAGACAAGATTTTTGAAGTACTACAAACCCAAAAGGTTAGCCGACTGGGCTATAACCAGGACACATCGGTTGATGTGCGCATTATTTGTAGCAGCTCGGCCGATTTTAGCAAGCTGGTTGAGACCAAAAAATTCCGCATAGATTTGTTTTACGCCCTTAGCACAGCATCGCTTCGCATACCGCCGCTACGAGAAAGAAGAGCCGATATTCCACCGCTTATGGATCACTACATGGCCATTAAATCGCGTGAGCTAAACCTTAAACCCGTAGAAATACCTAAGCATATTATACTTATACTTAAACGTTACGAGTGGCCCGAAAATTTTAAGGAGATGTTTGAGCTGTGCGAACGGATTTTAAAGGATAAGGGTAATATGTTTAAAACGTTTAAGAATGAGCGCGACTTTAAAAAGCGCAACCTATACCTCGAGCAGCTAAAAGAGGTGGAGAGCATTATACCAGTAGAGGATCACGAGAGGGAGCTTATAATCCGCGCATACAATGCTTTCAACGGTAGTATTAGCAAGGCATCAAGGCGATTAGGCATAAGCCGAAACACGCTATATCTCAAGCTAAAAAAGTACAACATCGAGATTTAGCAACATCCCCCAAAAACAAAAAACCCGACGCCAGGCTATAGCTGCTTAGCGTCGGTTTTTGTTTCACACAATCCTGGGCTATCCTATTCCGTAGTTTGTTATCTCGTCGGTAATGTTAAAGTCGTACTCCGGATATTCAAATATCGATAAACGGGGCTCGGTTTCGCCAATAGAGTAGCCCCACACCGTGCTGTACTCCTTCACGCTCTCGCCCATCTCAATAAGCTGGTGAAGGTACTCGCCAATGGGTTTCGACTCGATAATAACAATTTTACCAATTTTGTTGATAATTGGGCTATGCCAACGGGTGTGGTCATGGTCAAACTCCAAAATTCGCCTACCCCAACGGGTAATGCCAATGGTGCGGAAAGTAAGGCTTTTGCCTACGCCGGGCAGGTTTATCACATTTCTGTCCGATGCCATGAAAGGGATATCGGCCTTTTGGCGAAGCTGTTTCAGGTTGCTAACCATATGCTCGGCATCATGGGGGAAATGCCTTATTTCATCAATAAACTCTGGAGGAATTGTTCCAACCACCTTTTCCTCAACCTGCTCCTGCACCGCCCTGGCGTTGGTAGCGTAGTTAAAAGTATTCTCCTGGAAGCCTTTTACCGAGAAGGTATAGTAGGTAATAACGCCAATATCGTTAAGCACTTTGCGAAGCTTGGCAGTATGTCCGCGGCGCGATGCAGCCGAAGTAAATACCAGCTGGTTGGTTACGGTCCAGCCCACCGAAATTAACCGCTTAACGGCTAGAGCCGATTCGGGGGTAACCTCCATAGGCGACTCGAAGTGAGTTTGAATAACAAACTGTTTTACACCATACTTGGCTGCGCGAGCTTTAAAATCGCCCAGAATTTGGGTTAGCTCCTCGGTTACACGCTGTGGCAAATAGGCCAGCAACCTAGAGCCCAAACGGATACGTTGCAGCTCGGCATACTTTTGCCCATCGGGCCGGCTCTTATTGGCCTCTACCTTTCTTATGATCATCTCCAGCACGCGGTCCAAAATATTTTTAAGCGATTTATTTTGGCTCATCAGGGCATCGCCCCCAGTTATTAGGATATCGCGCAGCTGGGTATCGTTCTCCCAGTAGTTCAGCAAGCGGTCGAGCTTCTCCTGCCACGTTTCTTTGGGTTTAAGCTTATCGAGATTAAAATTTAGGTTACCACGCTGAAAATCGTACATTCGCTGGCACGAAACGCACAAGCCACCGCATGCGCGCCCCATGGTATCGGGGATTAGAATGGCCACCTCGGGATAGCGTCTATGCACCGAGTGATGCGATGGCAAGAGCCAACCCGCCGCATTGGGCTTTCCGGGTTCTACCTGATCTTCTTTTTCCCACGCCTGAATATTCCCAAACTGGTCGATTAGCGGCTTGCTGTAAATCACGTAGTGGCGAATGGCCAAATCCGATCCTGCGGCAAAATCGGGCGTACGAGCATTCAGCAGCGAAAGGTAGTATGGGTTTACAAAGAAAGGAATACCTTTCTTCTCGGCCTTCTCAAGTATTCGCTGAGTTTCCAAATCGAGCGAAAAATCGAGCAGCTCGTTGAGCAGCTTGGGCGATCGTACCGCAAAGCGCAGGTGAAACTTATAATCGTTCCACCACTCGCGCATTTGCTGCAATTTCTCCTCCTCGGTCATCTCCTCGCTAAAGCAGTAGCGCGTATCGCCAATTTCACAGCTCTTAATATTTCGCATTAGTATTCTGATAATGCGCTCCTTGTTCTCCTCTCGGATTTTCACTACCTGCGGATCGAGGCCATCGTGCCAACGCTCCATCCACTGCTCAACCTGTTGCTTTGTTGGTTTTTGCTGCGGCAGCTGGTTACTAAACTGGCGAAAAAGCTTTATCATATCGTCGAAAAAAAGAGGCTTTGCTCCACCTGCACCATACTTTATGCCCATCCAAAGCAAGTTAAATGGCTCATTAAGAGCCTTCTCACCGTTTCGGTATGGGTTTTCGAACTCGCGACCCGAGTTTTCTATGTAATCGAGAATTCGGATGGCAGCAAAATCTTGCCAGCGGAGGCTATCGAACCCCTTGCGACCAGCCAGCTCTCCATTGTAATACTTTACAGCCTGCGGGTTTTCGCTAAGTATCTCGTTTGCCCAATCCTTAACCTTAGCCATTGCCTCCTGGTAGGTTTCAGATTCGGTATAGATATCGTTAAGCCGCGGGTTTTCCCTAAAAAGCTTCCGCAGAAGGGTTAACGAGCGAGCCGACAAAGCTATTTTCTCTGGATAGTAGGTCATATATATATTTTTTAAATTTTACGGTATGGAAGACGGCAACCTGTTTTAACATTGCCTTGCCTGTGAATCAGCAGTGCTGAACCTGAAGGCCAGTAGAGTATATGGTTACTTTACGTACCCACCACACTGGATGTGGATTTTTTTCTGATTTTAACGCGGCAAAGATAACAAAAAATATCGGGTTTCTCAAGCCCCCTGCATCTGCCTCACATCCATCTGGCTATCAGGCTAACCACCTTTTAATAGCAAGACACTGTGGTGCATTCCTAACGATATTATTGGCAAGAGAAAGACCGAATTACTATCTCATATCATTTTACAGCAAGTTCGAATGGTACGGAACAAAAAATATTTTTCACACATCCTAACATTTTTCATCGTTTTTTATAATATTTTTTTCTACTTTTAGTTGATTTTGTCAACGCATCTCCCCTGTGACTGACGGGGCGAAGCTGTACCTAAGCGCTTTACATGACAACTCTACTCCAAATATCGTTAGAGCCTGGTTATCATCGCAATAATGAAGTAATCTTTATCAGGTATCAAAAGAACGACAGGTTAATTGAGATAACCAAAACCATAGAGGGTACTCGCTGGAGTAAAACCAATAGGGCGTGGTACATCAACAAGGATAAGTTTAATCTTCGAGATTTTTTTATTGCCTTCAAGGGTTGCTGGCTCGATTACAGCAAGGTGCAAAAGCCCAAAGCGGTAAACAGAAATCAGCCTATACCAAAATCGATTACAAAGGTAGCGGCTCCTATTGCAAGCAACAAGCAGCTTATTGACAGGTACAAGCAATGGCTCACTCATAAGCGATACAGCGAGAACACCATAAAAACCTACACCGAGATGCTATCGATTTTTGCCGGGCATATGGGAGACATGAGCCTGAGCAGCATCAGCAATTACGAGGTTGTCGATTTTGTGCATAGCAAGCTTATACCCCAGGGGTACAGCTTTACATATCAAAATCAACTGGTTAGCGCCCTTAAGCTATTCTACAGAGAGATAGTGAATGCCCCGCTCGACATTGAGAGGCTTGAGCGACCACGCCGCGAGCACAAGCTGCCCAACGTGCTCAGCAAAGCTGAGGTAAGATTAATTTTGCAAGCCCCAAAAAACGTTAAGCACAGAACGATGCTTAGCCTGATTTACGCCTGCGGCCTACGCCGCAGGGAGTTGCTATACCTCAAACCCACCGATATTGACAGCCAGCGAGGGTTGCTCACCGTTCGGAACTCGAAAGGGCGTAAAGATAGGGTTGTACCCATTTCGGAACGAACCGTTACGATGCTAAAGGAGTACTACAAAATGTACAAGCCCAAAGTATGGCTTTTCGAGGGGCAAGAGGCGGGAGAGCGATACTCCGAGGCATCGCTCTCGAAGGTTTTAAAGATAGCCTTAGCAGCTGCAGGTGTAAAAAGGCCAGCCACGTTACACTGGCTCAGGCACAGCTACGCCACCCACCTACTAGAGGCGGGCACCGACCTGCGCTACATACAAGAGTTGCTAGGGCACAAAAGCAGCAGAACAACAGAGATTTACACCCACGTATCGCAAAACTCGTTACAGATGATAAAATCGCCATTTGATGACATGGATTTATAAAACAACCGTTGTTACAACGCACCCAAAAGTAAACTTTAACAACAAAATTCCGTTGTCAGCATTAACTTTTGGTGTGGTTACAAGTTAGTTGTAAGCAATTGTGAAATAGCGCGCCAACGCGTTGGGGGCTAAAAAAATGCAA
>CAZTFJ010000209.1:0-5594 GCA_964612255.1 uncultured Rikenellaceae bacterium
GTAAACCAAAACTACCTAAATTTAACTTAAAGGATATTTCGAATTACCCGCTAATTGAGTGGAACAATTTGGTTATTAATGATTTTGAGCAGTGCGTTTTTCCTAATTATCCTGTTATTGAATCTTTAAAAAACAAACTCTACGAACTTGGTGCCGTGTATGCAAGCATGTCGGGGAGTGGGGCTACTGTTTTTGGTATTTTTGATTTTAAACCTGAACTACCCGCGATTTTCAAAGACCATTTTTGTGTTGTGTATAAGCTGTAGGGAATGTTTTTACCAAAAGCATCCAGATGCCTTTTTGATAAACTATTTTAAAATGTATGTAAACTAATCTTATTACCAGTAAGATATTACTTGTATTGGTAACAAGAAAAGATTGTTTTGTTTTTCCATACTAGATTATTCTCATTATTTATTATTATTAAAGTTCAGTAACGAAAATTTAATTATTTTTATAATTGCTTAATCTGAAAAAAGGCATTATAATCCTTAAACAAATTACCTATGAACTTCTTTGTGAGCAACTTTATAAGCATAGTGCTAGCAGGAACCGCTGCTGCAATACTTTTAAATCGATTTTTCAAAAAATCTGTTTTTGTTAAGGTTGGCATTATCTGGCTTATTAACTTGCTGTTTCTGATGTTTACAATTGGGGTTAAGTATAAGTTTTTTGATGGTAATACATCTGTTAACTTGCTAATTACTCTAGTAAATATTGCTTTTAGCGTGGTGTGTTTCTATTTTGGTTCAATAAAAGTGGTTCGTCCACTGGCCAAAGCGGTAGAAAAGCTTAATGCTTTGGCCGATGGCGATTTAAGTGTAGATATTGATAGCGAGTGTGTAAATCCCAAGGTAGATTTAGGCCAGCTGGTTTGCGCAACGCAAAAAATAAAGCAGAACTTATCAAAAGTGGTAGGTGAAATTGATGCGAATGTTCACCGTTTGGCCACCTCCAGTCAGCAGCTAAATACTGTATCGCAAAAATTATCGGAGGATGCACTTTCGGAAGCCTCATCGGTTGAAGAGGTGTCCTCGTCGATGGAAGAGATGGCTGCTAATATCCAGCAGAATACGGAAAATGCTCAGCGAACCGACACCATCTCTACTAAGGTATCGAAAGGGGTGAAGGAGGTTGGAACTGCATCTAAGGAGAGCCTGGTTTCTATTCGGGAGATTGCTGATAAAATCAATATAATAAACGATATTGCCTTTCAGACCAATATCTTAGCCCTTAATGCAGCGGTTGAGGCTGCACGAGCAGGGGATCAAGGTAAAGGATTTGCTGTAGTAGCTGCAGAGGTGAGAAAATTGGCCGAACGAAGCAAAATTGCTGCCGATGAAATTGTAAATCTATCCACCAAAAGTGTGCGTGTAACCGAAGGAGCATCCAGTTTATTGGAGTCTATTATCCCTGATATTGAGGAAACGGCAAGGCTTGTACAAGAAATAGCTTCGGGAAGCATGGAGCAATCGTCGGGGGCCAGTCAGGTGAATAACGCAGTGCAACAGCTTAACCAGTTTGTTCAGCAAAATGCAGAAACAAGCCAACATATGGCTCGAAGTTCAGAAGAACTAAATGAGTTTGCCGAAAAGCTTAAAGATATTATTCTATATTTCAATAAATAGAAATTTGGTAAGCTGGCCTTGAGTTACTTAACCAGCAAATCTTGTACTGTTTACATATTATTTTAACCTTCCTAGTATACTCCAAAACTATTTATAGGCTGGTTATGAGGTTTTTGCCTTGGCTGTCTTTATCCTATTTTTTATTTTACACTTTCTATAGGTTTAATGACTTGACCAACAAGTTTTTGGAAAGAGGTTGTGTCGGCATTTATCTATGTTGGTTTTTATTTCTATTCATTTGATTTAAACAAATTAGTCTAATTTGTGCTTTTATATCATACACTCTTCTTTAAATTTACCTTTACATATTTATAGTTTGGATTAGGGTGAGTCGAAAAGTCTTGTAAAAAGTAGTAGATTAGTTGATTTGGGATTTATATATCAGTACATTTATACATAATGTGAGTTTATAGCTATTCTGGGTTCATATATTATAGTAATGAATTCAATTCACTAGATAAGCCAGATGAATACATCTTTAAAAAACGATTTTCTGAGCAAATTTCCCCTTGGTTATGCTTACTTTAAGGTAGTAGGAGGCGATACTACACCATTGTATGATTATATTATTGTTGATGTAAATCGGGCATTCGAAAGTATTATTCAGCTCAAGAAAGACGACATAATTGGTAAGCCAATATCTGCTATTGTTCCCAGCCTATATCAATCAGTATTCGAATCGGGTGGCGAAATCCAAAAAAAGCAGGTGAATCAAGATAAATCTTTAATATCTGAACACCTTTTCAATTTTCAAAATCGGATTTTTAAGGTAATTATTTACTGCCCTTCTATAGGATATTATGCAGCTCTTTTCACCGATATTACCCAGGAAAAAGAACTTAGCATCGAGCTAGAGACCTTTTTTAGCCTCAACCTCGATTTGCTTTGTATTACTGATATGTCGGGTAAGTTCATAAAAGTAAATAAGGAATGGCAAAATGTACTTGGTTATTCCATTGATGAAGTAATCAACTCTTCCGCCCTTTCGTTTATTCATCCTGATGATATTGAGAAAACTAAGCAGGCTTTTGAGGACCTTAGTAAACAGAAGCAAGTTGTTGGCTTTGTAAACAGGTACCGCACTAAAGATAGTTCGTACAGGTTTATTGAGTGGCGTAATCACACCAAAGATGGGTTGGTATATGCCGCTGCCCGCGATA
The DNA here is from genome assembly GCA_964612255.1 of uncultured Rikenellaceae bacterium. Classification (GTDB taxonomy): domain Bacteria; phylum Bacteroidota; class Bacteroidia; order Bacteroidales; family Tenuifilaceae; genus Perlabentimonas. The sequence goes on from CAZTFJ010000209.1 coordinate 2,789, forward strand.
TAACAAGCAAAGTAGTTAAATAAAATCTTCAGAAGCTAATGCTTGAACTTAATGCATTTTCACAAAATCATACTCTTGAGGAGTTGGTTCAAAAATCTATCGATAGCATTTCCGATTTGCTAGAAAGTCGCATTGGCTATTTTCTCCGCATTGATCCTGTCCAAAAATCAATTTCAATGCTTGAGTGGTCAACTAAAACCTGGGATTTAATTTATGCTTTTGCGGCTAAGGATATCAACTTGTCAATTGATGCGTTAGTTAGCTGGATAGACTATAAGAGTGTTAAGGAACCAGTTTTTAACAACTCATTCCGTTTGTTTGATGATGTAGAAAACCCTTATGAAGGTGACCATGAAATTAGACGTCAGCTTTTAGTCCCTGTAATGAGGCAGGGCTCGGTTATGGCCTTACTGGGTATTGGCGGTAAGCCTTCCGATTACAATTACGACGATGCTCAAATGGCTTCGTTTGTAGCCGATGTTACTTGGGAAATTATTGAGCGCAAAGCTAAGGAGGTAGAAATACAAAAACTTTCGCAAGCTATGCAGCAAAGTCCGGCTAGCGTAATAATTACAAATACCAATGGGATTATTGAGTATGTTAACCCTAAGTTTACAAAGGTAACCGGGTATAGTTTCGACGAGGTTATTGGAAAAAACCCTAGAATACTCAAATCGGGGGTTACAACTGACGATGAGTACAAGTCTTTATGGGAAACCATAAGGGATGGCAAGGAGTGGAAGGGTGAGTTTCACAACGTTAAAAAGAGTGGCGAAGTATTTTGGGAGCTGGCCACCATTTCGCCAGTAAAGAACGATTTTGGAACTGTAACGCATTACATTGCGGTTAAAGAAGATATAACGGAACGAAAAATGGCCGAGAAGGCTCTTGTTCGAAGTGAGGCAAAGTTGAAGGAGCTAAACACCACTAAAGACAAGTTTTTCTCTATAATTGGTCATGATATAAAAAGTGTTTTCAATAGCCTTTTGCTGGCTACCGATTTGCTTAAACAGCATATTGAGCTGCAAAATTTTGAAGAAATAGCTTTGCTAAGCGATATGCTTAAAGAGGCAGCCCAGAATGGATATGCACTGCTCGACAATTTACTTAGCTGGTCGCGTATGCAAACTGGTCGGGTTAAGTACAATCCCGTAAGCATTAATCTTTTCGATACTTTTAGGGTGGTTTTATCTTTGTATAAGCCAAGCCTTGAGGAGAAGAATATTTCTGTTGATGTTGATATTGACAAATCGGCTGAAATTGTTGCTGATAGATTTATGCTCGAGACCGTTCTGCGTAATCTTATCTCCAATGCCATAAAGTTTTCTAAATCGGGTGATACTATTCAGCTTATAGCCAAACATATCGATGGTTCGATTAAAATTTCTGTTATTGACCAGGGTGTTGGTATTGATGAGAACGATATACCAAAGCTGTTTAGGATTGAAACAAGTTATTCAACCCCCGGAACAAATAATGAAACGGGTACGGGCTTAGGACTTATTCTGTGCAAAGAGTTTGTGCGGAAGCACAATGGTAAGATTTGGGTAGAGAGTAAGCTAGGTGTAGGTACCTCTATACACTTTACTATACCAAACGCTTAGTCTAATTGCATAGACTAAGCGTGCTTAGGTAATACTCGTATTAATATTAATTATTGATTCTTTTTACCTAATATTTTCTGGTTTTTTGAAGCTTAGCACACATCTCGTACTCTTCCTTTTCAATGTGGTAGTTCATGAGCTTATCAAAAAACTCAGGGTCGTTAAATTTGGGGTGAGCCCTATTGTAAGCCAATTTACCAGTGGCGGTTAGTTCAAATAGAGATGCTCCAATTTTATCTGCAATCTTTTCAATAAAAACTGGAGTGGATGCATCTTCGGTTACAATTTTTTTATTCAGTTTAGAATTAGCATCTGCAGGTTGTGTGTTTGCCTCAAATTTATCGGTTCTAATTTCAGCGGATTTTTCTTTAGAACTATTCTGGGTTTGGGTTAATCCGAGTTCAAACTTTTTTATGGAACCTAAAAGTTCAGTATATTCTGGTATATCTTTATAATTGCTTAAAAATGCAACTATCATATTCTGAATTTTCAAATTCTCAGCATTCTCTTGCAGAATTTTCTTGCTTACTGCTTGCCTGTTCGATAGGTTGTATGATCGCTGGTTCGATAGCGGTTCATTTAGAATTTTTCTAATCACTCGCTCGTTGTTTCTAACCGTAGCCAAATTATCGGCTATTCTTTTTCTAAGCGATTCTAAGAGTTCATTCATTAAAGTCTTCATATGTTTGTTTTTTATTAGTTACAGCATAAATTCATTGATGCAAACATATAGAGTATTGCATATTACTAAAAGAGTAAAAACACCGAAATTGTTCAACGGTAGCTAAATAGGTGAAAAAGCTTAGATGGGTTATATTATTGGATAGAACACTGATTTATATAGCAGATTGCTATTTATAATTATCCTTATTTAAACAATCGATTTATTTTTAAAGTTATGATAAACAGCGTGGTAGGTAGTATGTGTTGACAATCAAATCAGATAAAAAACTTATAAATTCTTGCATTACCCCATTTTTCTTATATTTGTACGCCATAAAATATGGTAATCTCACTTTGCGGGATAAGTAAGACAATATGTATAAATTGATGCTTATTCCGTTTGTGCATTTATTAAGTATTGAAACTAACTACCAACTAAAAAAGTATTATCAATGAAAGTTTTAGTTTGTATCAGTAATGTGCCCGACACAACCACAAAGGTTAAATTTACTGACAACAACACCAAATTCGACACAACT
>CAZTFJ010000210.1:0-4387 GCA_964612255.1 uncultured Rikenellaceae bacterium
TGGTTGGAGGCGCATTAAGTTAACCCGTCAGCGTGCGAAGCTCCTGACGGCGTTAACGGTGTAACAAATTAAAAAACCAAGGGCTGGGTCGTAAAGCGAACCTGTCAGCGCTGAGAAGCCTGACAGCGTTCGATAATATACAACTTACAATAAACGCTGACAGTTTACCTGCCCTTGGCAGGGCCTCGCGGCGCTGTCAGGTTATTCATCCGTCAGCCCTGCCTGTCGCAAGTATACTGCCAGACAGAAAAGACAGGGTGCGCAGCTCCTGACGGCGTTTACTGAACACCAAATAAAGAAGCAAAAAAAATTGTTGTACCTTTATGCTTTTAGTACTACTACATTTATAGTGTAATATTTGTATTAACCCTTTAAAATTAGGCTTATGAAAAGAATTCTACTCTTACTTGTTTTATGGATTTCGGCCATAGTAGGATACAGTGCACCAATTAGCTTACAACAGGCTCTTAAAAACGCTGAAAATTTTCTGATAAATCAGCAAGGCGTAAAATCTCAAGTTAAATTAAATCATTGTTACACTGGCATATCAAGCACAAAAGGCAGCAACAATGCTCTTTTCTATATTTTCACATCCAAAGAGGACGATGCTTTTGTAATTGCTTCGGCTGATGATAGGATATCGCCCATACTGGCATACTCTACTGAGGGAGAATTTGAACTAGAAAATATGCCAGAAAATTTAAAAAGCTGGCTTTCATTCTACGAAAATAATATCCCTACCCTGATAGAAAAAGGACAGGTTACGTATAATAGTAAAGAGAAAACAACAGTATCGCCCCTATTACAAGATATAGCGTGGAATCAGAATTCTCCTTATAATGATTTAGTTCCAGAATTGAACGATGGCAGCAAAGCAGCTGCAGGTTGTGTTGCCACCGCTATGGCTCAAATAATGCGATTCCATAGCTGGCCAGATAAAGCTACAGGAGAGGTTTCCTATCTAACCCGTACGCTTGGGATATCAATAAGTCAGAACTTAGGCGACAAGCCTTTTGACTGGAATAATATGCCCGGTGTATATACGTCCACTAGCACATCAATTGAAAGAGCTGCTGTAGCCCAACTGGTATACTATGCAGGAGTATCTGTAGAAATGGACTATAATAATTCCAGTGGCGCATTTTCATCTGATGTTCCCAATGCTCTTGTTAATAATTTTGGTTATAGCCTGTCAACAGAAATGCTCAATCGCAACTTTTTTGACTATACCAGCTGGGCAACAATGTTAAAACAAGAACTTAACGCAAGACGGCCCATATACTATTCGGGATCTAGCCCAGGAGGAGGACACGCCTTTGTTTGCGATGGATACGATGAAAACGACCTGTTCCATATAAATTGGGGTTGGGGCGGAACATCAAACGGATATTTTAGCTTGCTTCAAATGAACCCTTCGGAACAAGGTATTGGTGCTGGATCTGGAGGTGGTTACATAAATAATCAAAGAGTTATTGTTGGAATTAAGCCACCCCAAGAAGGTGATGTTGCTCCAAAGCCCTATTTTGCATTCGCAAATATTGATGCAAATGGAGTTCAGCAAGTGAACAAAACAGACCCGGTAACGATAAATATTAGCGATTTTTTTAACTATGGTTCATCAAACTTTGTGGGAAGTTTTGGCCTTGCTATTTATCATGAAAGTGGCGATTTTAAAAACATCCAAGTACAAAAAGATGATTATGATGTTCAACCTTTTTACGGATGGAACAACTTTTCTTTTGAAACAACATTTGCTGATGTCCCTGTTGGAAAATACCTCATCAGACCAGTTTCAAAATTGCAGGATAGCGAAAACTGGGAAGTTTGTAAAAACTTCAATGGCATTACCGGGTATATTGAGATGGAAATTACCGATACCCAAGTAATTTTCTCATTCTCTTCTGCCCCTACTCTATCATTGGAAGGAGATTTAACATTGCCCGACAAGATTTATGCTGGGAAGAGAACCAACTTTAGCATGAACGTTAAAAATAATGGTAGTACTGAGTATTCTTCAAACATTGGGCTAAGAGTAACAAAGGGTAGTGAAACAACCATTATTGCATCTAACAAAGTAATAATCCCCGCTGGCGCTACACAAGCTGTTCAGCTATCGGTAGAATCGGTAGCATCTTCGGCTGGGGAGGTAACCCTTGATGTATTATACGATATCCACAACGGGAGCAACGAGGATGAACCCCTTTCGGGAACCCTAACTTCGGAGCAATTAACTATTTACGCTAGCACCTCAGTTATGGGTAGTGTACCTAACCTTGAGTCGTTTACAATAGATAAGACCGAGTTTGATTTTGGTGAAAATTTCACATTAAACGCAACCATCTCAAGTACAGATAATGCAAACCACTTCGAGGCGCCTATCATTATCTTTATTTTTAAATCAACCGGAGGGACTTCTATAGGTTATTTAAACTATGATGAAGACTTCGTTTTAGCTCCAAATGAAACGATAAATCTTAATGTGCCAGGTAGTTTATCTCTAGCATCAGGAGATTATATGTTTGGTTTCTTCTATAAACATGCTACTGATGGATGGACACAACTCTCTGACAAAATTGTAAATTTCACACTAAATAAGAATTACACTCTTACCTACACCGCGAATGCCAACGGAACTCTTACGGGTGAAACCTCTCAAACTGTAAAAGAAGGTACCAACGGAACCGAAGTAACTGCCGTACCCAACAATGGGTACAAGTTTGTTCAGTGGAGCGATGGATCAACCGAAAACCCAAGGCTTGATGCTAATGTAACTGCAAATATTAATGTTAATGCCGAGTTTATTGAAGAGGACACTCCAACTTACACACTAACATACACAGCAGGTGAAAACGGTTATATATCTGGCATTACAACCCAAACTGTTGGTCAGGGAGGTAGTGGAACGGCAATAATTGCCATTGCTGATACAGATTGCTACTTTTTGCAATGGAGCGACGGCGTTACCGACAACCCACGTACCGATGTGAACGTAACCGAAGACATTACGGTTGAAGCGGAGTTTGGAACTCCCACATATACCCTTACTTTCGAAATAGTTGGTGCTAATGAAGATCCAATAGAGGGTGCCACAATTACTATTAATGAGCAAAGTCTAACATCGAATAGCAATGGTATAGCAGAATTTAGCCTACCCAATGGAAATTACACCTACAACATTTCGCTGAATGACTACAATGCAATATCAGATCAGGTTACTATTAGCGATGAGGATAAAACCGTTAAGCTAACCATGATAAGACTGGGTTTAGATGAAAACCTGCTTTCAAATGTGAATTTGTATCCAAATCCTGCTACTGATGCAATATCAGTAAATGGGTTGATTTTCAACGAATGCACAATGCAGCTGGTTGACCTACAAGGCCGAGTTGTTCTTAAACAGTTAGTAGAGGATAAAAAGCCAATTAGTATTAGGCATCTTACAAAGGGTATCTACATTGCTGTAGTTTACAATAAGGATGGAGCTATCGTTACAAGAACAATGATTGTTAAACAGTAAAAGTATTTAAAACATCTGATGTCTCTTTTTTAAAAAAGACATCAGATGTTTTGTTTTTCAACCAATCCATTGGACAGAATTTTACTAAAACTCAACTACTCTTGTCAATTATGAAAAACATCAAACTTTTAGCAATTGTATCCATTTTAGTGTTTACCATGTGCAAAACCACAAAAGATAAATCGGCAACTACCAGTTCTGAATCTAAGCCAGTTAAGAAAGATGAGATGGTAATTGGAGGTGAACAGCAACTAGCGCCCGCAATTGTATACAAAACCCGAGCAGATTACAGAAACTTTGTTCCCGTAACCCTAAACTCTGACAGGAATGCCATCCAATCGTACCCTGCCCCATCGGATGTATATTACAACGGACAGCTAGCTATACCAACAGAACTTGCAAACGGATATTTGCTTGACAATAGAGGGATACATACACAATCTGCTTTTTTAAACATAACCTCCAAAGAATACAGCCAGCTAAAAGAGATCAGTGTAGATTTCCTTTGGCAGCACATAAAAGATGCAACCCCACTTCTGGAGCTTTATCACTGTGGCAATCGAAGCGAATTAAAAAACGAGGTTGAAGAGTTAAATCAAATTATTCTGCAACAATTTAAGGGGTGTAAAGAGATAACAATTCCTCCATCAGCGTTTTTGATTGAGGAGTAAACGCTGACAGGCCTTGCGGCGCTGTCAGCTTATTAACCCGTCAGCGTGCGCAACTCCTGACGGCGTTATCCAAATCCCAATTTAAAACAATAACTATTCACCTGCACTCGGCAGGGCCTTGGAGCGCTATCTTGTTATTAACCCGTCGGCGTGCGCAGCTCCTGACTCCGTTTACTGAAAACCAGAAAAAAACACTGAC
>CAZTFJ010000210.1:4397-5581 GCA_964612255.1 uncultured Rikenellaceae bacterium
GTCGCAAGTATACCGCCAGACAGAAAAGACAGGGTGCACAGCTCCTGATGGCGTTAGCGAATTGAAATCTCAAAAAAATGCGCATTAATGCATCAGAAAAACAGCAGGGAGAAATACCAACAAATAAAAGCAACCCTACACCCACGGAATAAGAACCGAGAACGATATGATTTGGATGCCCTTATAAGCGTAAACCCAAAGCTATCAAACTATATAAAGCCCAACAAATTCGGATACGATTCGATTGATTTCTCCAATCCTGTGGCCGTGAAAGTTCTAAACAAAGCACTGCTAAACTATTACTATAAAATTGAGTACTGGGAGTTCCCCAATAAAAATTTATGCCCCCCCATACCCGGCAGAGCCGATTATATTCACCATATTGCCGATTTACTTGCCGAAAATAATCTGGGTAAAATCCCCACAGGTAATAAGATTACATGTTTTGATATTGGCACAGGGGCTAGCTGTATTTACCCCATTATAGGGGTTACAGAGTATGGTTGGAGTTTTATTGCCTCCGATATTGACCCATACTCCATTAAATCAGCCGACAATATTGTTAATCGAAACTCATCACTTAAAAACAAAGTTGAATGCAGGTTGCAAAAGAACCCAAAAAACTTTTTTTATGGCGTAGTAGGGGAAGAGGACAAGATTGATTTATCCATATGCAACCCACCATTCCACTCATCGGCAGAGGATGCACAAAAGGAAACTCGACGAAAAGTTAGGAACCTATCGGGAAAAGACGCAACAAACCCAACCCTTAACTTTGCAGGAATTAGCAACGAGCTTATTTACGATGGAGGAGAGTATCTGTTTATTAAAAATATGATAATAGAAAGTAAAAAGTTTGCCAAAAACTGCTGCTGGTTTTCCACCTTAGTTTCAAAGCAATCTAACTTAAAGGGGATATACAAGTTATTAGAAAAATATGAAGTAAGGAAAGTCGCAACCAAACCAATGGGAACCGGAAATAAATCGACTCGAATTGTGGCATGGACATTCCTTTCAGGAGAAGAGCAACAGGAGTGGGCAAAAACTAGATGGTGAGGCAATCAACTGTTTTAGATTGGCAATTAACAGATGTTATAAATTCAGCCACATTTCCCATAAGCCCGCAGGTAATAAACGCTGACAGTTTACCTGCCTTTGGTAGGGCCTTGCGGCGCTATCAGGTT
>CAZTFJ010000211.1:0-5490 GCA_964612255.1 uncultured Rikenellaceae bacterium
AAGCCTTATGATTAACCTTTCCAGACCCAAAAAAGAGATAATTAATTTTGATGATAAAACTATAACCAAAGATATAAACCAAATATAGGCAGCCATGCGAAACTTACTACTTTTACTTACAATTGCAATTCTACACACTTCAGTTTGGGCTCAGGCCGGATATGTTCAGGAAGGCAAAGCATCCTTTTATGCCGATAAGTTTGAGGGAAGAACAACTGCCTCGGGTGAACGATACAGCCATTCGCGCAGTACTTGTGCGCACTTAACTTTACCTTTTGGTACGCTGGTGCGGGTAACCAATTTGACCAATAACAAAACGGTTGTGGTTAGGGTAAACGACAGGGGGCCATTTGTTGCAAACCGAATAATTGACCTAAGCCGATCTGCTGCCGAAAAGCTCGATTTTATTAATCAGGGCATTGCCGATGTTAAAATTGAGGCAATTGATGAGGAGGGTAAAATTGCGCAAGCCAATCAGACCCCAAGCAGCAACACTGCAGCTAAACCATCGCAGGCAGAAAAAATTGATAACAGTGCAGCCCAGCAGAAAGAAAAGCCAGAGCAAACGGTGAAAGAGCCTGTAGCTAAACCAGAAAGTAAGCCCATATCGCCAAATCCCGAGCCTAGCATTGCTGATAGTCCATCAAGCAATGAATCGGAAATGGAGCTTTACGAATTAAGGGTTACCCGCCAGAAGCCAAGCGGATACTCGGTGCAAATTGGCAGTTACAAAGAGCTGGTTAACCTGTTGCACATTGCCGACGATCTAAAATCTTCGCTAAAGAAGGAGGTTAGGGTACAGGTTGCAAACGTGAATGGCGATAAAATTTACAGGCTAATGATTGGCGATTTTAGCTCGCGCAGAGAGGCCAATGCGTTTAAAGAAAAAGCAGCCCAGGTATATCCCGACTGCTTTGTTGTTGAACTAAAGTAGTTTTTTTACTCTTTTGCACCAAAGGGCTCCCAGCTTTTTGCTAGGCCTCCCATACCGGTTTCGCGGTATGCAACCTGAATGTCTCTTCCGGTTTCGGCCATAGTAGCTACTGCCTTATCGAACGATATCTTATGTCCGCCATCGGAGCTTAATGCGTATACCCCACAGGAGTATGCTTTGGTTGCTGCAATGGCATTACGTTCAATGCAAGGTATTTGAACATACCCTAGCACCGGATCGCATGTTAAACCCAAGTTGTGTTCCATACCCATCTCGGCAGCATACTCAATTTGATTTGGCGATCCGCCAAGAATTTGTGCCATGGCAGCCGAAGCCATTGCGCATGCGGTTCCAATTTCACCCTGACAGCCAACCTCTGCACCAGATATTGACGCGTTGGTTTTAACTAGGTTGCCAATTAACCCAGCAGTTGCCAATCCGCGTAAAATCTTATTCTCGGTTAAGTGCTCATCGCGGCTAAGGTAAAACAGTACCGCTGGCAATACGCCCGATGAGCCACAGGTTGGCGCTGTTACAATTCGTCCACCAGCAGCATTCTCCTCCGATACGGCCAATGCAAAAGCAAACAGTAAACCTATATTTTTAATGGTTCCGTGTGAGCCAAGCGCCTTGGTATAGTGCGAGGATGCCCTTCGCGCCAGCTTAATTGGACCTGGCAACACCCCCTCGTTATCTATTCCACGCTGTATTGTACCCTTCATTGTTAGCCAAACATCGTGCAGAAAAGCCCAGATTTCAGCCCCTTCGTTGTCCTCAACATATTCCCATAGCGATTTACCTTCACTCTTACACCACTTTAGGATGTCGGCCATTGTGTTATGGCTATATATTTTATTGCTGTTAAGTACGCCGGTTGCATCGCGCAAATCGCCACCACCAATACTGTAAACGTCCCAAGTATCAATTATTTTACCCTCTTCAGCTAGTGCTTCAAAACGCATCCCATTGGGATGTAAAGGCAACTCTTCAGAATCGTTCCAGACTATTTCCAAATCATTTGGTAAAAATTGCTTTTGCAGTGCATTATCGGTATGGTGTCCCTTGCCTGTTAGCGAAAGGCTTCCGAATAGGGTTACCCTAAACTTATGCACATCGGGATGCTTTTGAGCAAATATTGACGCTGCCCTAACGGGGCCAATAGTGTGGCTACTCGATGGCCCGTAACCAATCTTATAAATCTCTTTAATTGACTGCATAGTTTATGTTTGTTTGGTGTGCAAAAGTATTAAAAAAAGTGTACGAAATAAATTGCAGCGTGTTCGAATTCGAACGATTTTGGTTTTCCCTGAAACTCCACAAAGTGCAGAAAGATAGCGTTATACATACAGTGGCACTGGTGTTGTTTTTGGCTTAAAAAATCAAAAAAAATGAATCTAATCTATAAACTTTCGTTGGCAACCCGTTTCGTATTTCGCAGGAGGGGTTTTGCAATAACAAATATTGTTGGTTTGGCGGTTGGTATTGCAGCTTGCCTATACATAACTCAATATGTGGTATTCCACAAATCGTTCGATAGGCATGTACCCAATTTGGAACAGGTATTTAGGGTAAACTATCAGCGTTGGCAGGAGAATGGCGATCGTGTAGAGTTTGCTTCGGCTAGTCCTACCATTGGCCCCACCATGAAACGTCTTTTTCCCGAGGTAGAGAGTTTTGGCCGTGCCAATAGGGTTGGCGGTGTTTTTGCCAATAATGATATTATTTTTGAAGAAGAAAATGCTTTTAGAGGCGAAACCAACCTTATTAAAATTCTTGGTTTTGAGATTATAAGTGGTTCTGCCGACTCGTGCTTGAGCCTTACTAACCAGGCAGTAATATCGGAAAGTACTGCCAAAAAGTATTTTGGAAAATCCGATGCTGTTGGCAAAACCCTTACCCATAATGGTAGAGACAAGTTTGTGGTAAGTGCTGTTTATAAGGACACTCCAGCAAACTCGCACTTTAAACCCGATCTCTTTATCTCTCTTGAGAATTGGATAAAAGCAGATCCCCAACTATTTGAGCAGGGCTGGTTTTATAGCGGTTTTTACACCTACGTAAAACTAGCACCCAATGCTAGTTCTAGCGAGGGGATTAAAAAAATTGAGAAATTTTTAGATAATGAGTATGGCGAGGATCTTGCCCGTTACCAAATGGGCATAGCATTTAACCTTCAGCCTCTGGCCGATATTCATCTCAAGTCGAATTTTATGCATGAGCTCGAGCTCAATGGCGATGCCAATTCAATAAAGCTATTGCAAACAGTTGCGTGGTTTATTCTTATTATTGCTTGGGTAAACTTTTTTAACCTTAGCACCATAAATTCAATCCGAAGGGTGAAAGAAATTGGGGTAAGGAAAGTAAACGGGGCATCCAGGCGAAATCTTTTAAGCCAGCTTTTACTTGAATCATCGCTACAAAACTTTTTAGCTATTCTTTTGGCTATTGTAATATTTGAACTTGGTTACAATGCATTTGCTAATATAGCAGGGTTGCCCACGCAAACTAATTACTATTACGAACCTTGGTTTTATGTTATTATTATTGTTGCCCAGCTTGTGGGAACCTTTTCTGCTGGTGTTTACTCAACAATAAAGATTAGAGACAATAATCTCTCGGAAAGCCTACGAGGAGCAAAAATCAACATAAAGGGTAGTGTGGGGCTAAAAAAGTTACTTGTTGCATTTCAGTTTACAATTGCTATGGCGCTAATTGCTGGGACTTTTGGTGTTTATAAGCAGTTTAAACTTTTACAAGACACTAATTTAGGTTTTAGGCTCAACAATATGTTGGTTGTAAAAGTACCCCGAGTGGGCGATAATACTTTGCGTAGCAGGTTTAACGTTTTTGTTGATAAGGCAAATGCTTTACCCCAGGTAAAGGGTATAACCTACTCGTCGGTTGTGCCAGGCAAGCCAAATATGTTTAATAGGGGAGGGATTCACAAATATGGCGATGACCCAAACAACTCAAAGAATATGCGCCTTACCGAAGTATTTGCAAGTTTTCCTAATGTGTATAATATTCAGCTATTGGCCGGGAAAGGATTTACTGGTAATCCAGCCGAAGATGCCAATAGCGTAATGCTTAACGAGCAAGGAGCGGTTTGGCTAGGCTTTAATGATTTGGAGAATGCCATTGGCTCGCAAATAGTGCTGGAGGGAAAGCCTAAAACCCTTGTGGGTATTCTTTACAATTTTAAGCAGCTCTCGCCCAAAGAAGAAATAGAACCTCAAATATTTAGATATCCTGAGCGTTATCAGGGGTACTTCACGCTTAATATCGATGAAAATAGCACAGAGCAAATCCTCAAAATCATTAAAGAAACTTATAGTAGTGTTTTCCCGGGCAATGCTTTCGATTACTTTTTTCTCGATGAATTTTATAATCAGCAGCATCAGTACGATAAACGTTTTGCTATGGTTTTTGCAGTATTTGCAGTGCTTTCTGTTATTGTAACTATTGTGGGGTTATTGGCCCTATCGGCCTACTCGGCCGAGCAGCGCAAGCGCGAAATAGGTATTCGAAAAGTACTGGGGGCCTCCACGTTATCAATAATCGGGTTGCTATTTCGTAACTATATATCGCTTCTGGTTATTTCAGGCATTGTTTCTTCGTTAATCATTATGAAATTTCTAAGCCAATGGCTTTTAAATTTTGCAACCCGAGCAAGTATCGACTGGACACTGTTTGTGCCATCAATACTAATTGTTTCAGTAGTTGCCGTGGCTACAGTGGTTGTTCAGTCGATAAAAGCGGCTAGCTTAAATCCCAGCGAAACCATTAAGCAGGAATAGAAATCAGATAGCTATCTTTGGGTCAATAATAATTCTGATAAATGAGCGAAAAGAATTACGACCCCCAAATGCACACAGCCGAACATATTCTGAATCAAACAATGATTAGAGTGTTTGGCTGCTCGCGATCGCGAAACACCCATATCGAGCGTAAAAAATCGAAATGCGATTACAATTTGCCCACAGCCCCCACTGTCCAGGAAATAGAGCGGATTGAACGATTGGTAAACGAAGTAATATCAGACGATTTGCCCATATCAACAGAATATATTCCCAAAGCAGAAGCGTCAAAATTTCTTGACCTAACTAAATTGCCCCCCGATGCACCCGATACCATCAGGGTAGTAAGGGTTGGACGCTACGATGCCTGTGCCTGTATTGGCCCTCACGTTGAAAGGACTGGGCAAATTGGAAAATTTTCGATTACCTCGCACAGCTATAACGATGGAGTTTTAAGGTTAAGATTTAAGCTTATTGAACCAGCCTTAATTATGCCCAAACCCTAAGTTCTTTCTAAAAAAATTGCTTTGTTGTAAGTACAGCGGGAATAAAAAGGTAACTTTGGTTGTAGTACAAATGTTTTTTTATTGATATGAAAAAACCAGCCAACAAATCGCAGCACTACAAGCTTGGCAAAGAGGGAGAGCTGTTTGCTCAAGATTATGTTAAAGGCAAAGGCTACAAGGTTTTGCATACCAATTGGCGGTTCGGTAAAAAAGAGCTCGACATAGTTACTGTTAAGGATAATATGCTGGTTGT
>CAZTFJ010000212.1:0-5484 GCA_964612255.1 uncultured Rikenellaceae bacterium
GGCTCCTCATCTAGGACTTGAACCTAGGACCCCCTGATTAACAGTCAGGTGCTCTAACCAACTGAGCTAATGAGGAATGTTGGTAACGGTCTCCCGTTTTGCGAGTGCAAATATAAATGCTTTAATTATTCTGGCAAAATTTTTTTCGCAGAATATTTCGATTTTTTTCTACGCTTACTAACAAGCCATACAAATTAGGTGTATATCAGCATTAATAGCTAACTTTGGCAGAAATTTTAAATCAAAGAATTGTGAAAATATTTGGAATAGGTAATGCGCTGGTAGATATAATGACCAGCCTGGAAAACGATAGCTTGCTAGATAAGCTTAATCTGCCTAAAGGCAGTATGCAGATAGTAAATGATAAAACCATTGCCAGTGCATTGGAACAAACTAAGGGGTTAAAACAAACCTTGGCATCGGGAGGTAGCGCTGCAAATACAATAAATGGACTAGCAAATCTGGGTATAGAAACTGCATTTGTTGGCAAAGTAGGAAACGATGAGCTGGGTGAGTTTTTTAGCACCGATATGCAAAAAGCAGGTATAAAGCCTAAACTACTTAAGGGAAAAGCAGCTACAGGAACGGCATTAGCCCTAGTATCGCCCGACTCGGAAAGAACTTTTGCCGTTAACCTTGGCGCAGCCATAGAAATGATTGCCGAGGATATTACACCTAGCTTATTTGAAGGATACGATTACTTCCACATAGAGGGGTACTTGGTTCAAAACCATAGCCTAATAGAAAAGGCATTGCAGGTTGCCAAATCATCGGGACTAAAAATATCGTTAGACCTGGCCAGCTACAATGTGGTTGAGTCGAACCTTGAATTCCTGCAACGAGTGGTTAAAGATTATGTTGATATTGTTTTTGCCAACGAAGAAGAGGCCAAGGCGTTTACCCATAAATTGCCTGAGGAAGCGCTTGACATTCTTGCCCAAAACACAGAAATAGCAGTGGTAAAGGTTGGTGCCAAGGGATCATTCATCAAGAAAGGAAACGAAAAGCATCGGGTGGGTGTGGTAAAAGCCACCTCTATTGACACTACTGGTGCAGGCGATTTGTATGCTTCGGGATTTCTGTATGGCCTTACAAAAGGATTACCGCTTGACACCTGCGGAAGAATTGGTGCGGTACTATCAGGCAAAGTAATTGAGGTAATAGGACCTAAGATGGACGAAGCAACCTGGAAAAACCTTAAGGATAAAGTGGCCAAAGTGGAAAGTGGCGAGCTAATCTTTTAGAAACCTAATCATTATCTATCCAAAAACGCCATGGTATAGATGCCCAATACTCCCCTGCATAGTCAACGCCTATGCGGGGGCCTGTATTTATTGATGGTGCAAACCCCGATGGCTCAAACCATAGTCGGTGCGAAGTGGTAAAATCTTCGCCATTGTAACTCTTATCAATTCCGAGCTTCTTGGTGAGCCGACCCGGTCCATAGCATTCCTTCAATCCTCTTATCAACACAGCCTGAGGGTTAGCTTCTCCTCCAGTAACCACATTTAGCATCCAGTGCATGCCGTATATTAGGTACACATAGGCAACACCACCCTGGCTAAACATAACCGATGTACGGGAGGTTTTACCCTTACTGGCATGGCAGGCTAAATCATCGCCGCCCTTATATGCCTCAACCTCTGACACTATGAATCTATTCACAGTCCCATCGAGGTATTGCCGCAATAAACACTGACCAAGCAAATCAGGTGCTACATCAAGAACGTCTCGAGTAAAAAAGTCTTTATCAAACCTCATTATACTCCAAAAAATTATTTACATATATCACAAACAACAAAAGCAAAGGAGCAAAATTTACCAACCCGAATATAGCATGAAAAAACAACGAAATAAAATTAATTAGCTGTTTGCCTTGTAGATTAAATAATTAGCTGTATTTTTGCATCCCGCTTATTATAACCGTTTGGATCACGGACAATTAACAGGTATTAACTTAAAACAGAGGAGTTTAAACGTGAACACACTAAGTTACAAAACAGTATCAGCCAACGATGCCACCGTTGCAAAAGAGTGGATTGTGGTTGATGCTACCAACGAAGTGTTAGGGCGATTGGCCAGCAAAGTTGCGAAAATTTTACGCGGCAAGCACAAGCCCAGCTTCACCCCTCACGTAGATTGTGGGGACAATGTTATCATCATCAACGCCGAAAAGGTGCGCCTTACCGGTAACAAGATGACAGATAAACTTTATTACTATCACACTGGTTACCCAGGTGGTAAGCGCAGCGCTACGCCAAAGGATTGGCTACAGCGTAAACCAATTGCCGTTATTGAGCACGCCGTAAAGGGTATGCTTCCAAAGAATCGTTTAGGTTCTAAAATTTATGGCAATCTTTACGTATATGCCGGCACTGAGCACAAGCATGAAGCTCAGAAACCTAAGGAAATTAAGTTAAACTCAATTAAGTAACAGCTATGCAGGTAATTAATGCAACGGGTAGAAGAAAGAGCGCTGTAGCACGTGTTTATCTTCAGGAAGGCAAAGGCAACATTACCATTAACGGTAAAGACATTAAAGTTTATTTTCCATCGGAACTAATGCAGTACGTGGTAAAACAACCATTGGATGTGCTTAACGTGATGGGCAACTTTGATGTAAAAGCAAACCTTGACGGTGGTGGTGTTAAAGGACAAGCTGAGGCGCTTCGCCTTGGTATAGCCCGCGCCCTAGTAGAGCTAAACGCCGAGAACAAGCCTACCCTTAAAGCCAACGGATTTATGACCCGCGACCCACGCGAAGTAGAGCGTAAGAAGCCAGGTCAGCCAAAGGCAAGGAAGAAATTCCAGTTCAGCAAGCGTTAATCGCTATTTTACAAATGTTTTGGCAACGGCCCCGAGCTGTAAATTGCTAGGACTTTCGAATTCGAAGCTACCAAGCAATTGCCAATCAAATCAATCTTTAAACAAACAAAAATGCCAAGAACAGATTTTAAAGAGCTACTTGACGCAGGTGTGCACTTTGGCCACCTTAAGCGCAAGTGGAACCCCAAAATGGCTCCATACATCTTCATGGAGCGCAATGGAATTCACATTATCGATCTACAAAAAACTGCCGTTAAGATTGACGAGGCAGCTGCAGCTATTAAGCAAATTGCTAAGTCGGGACGCAAGGTGCTATTTGTTGCCACCAAAAAACAAGCAAAAGAAATTGTTGCTGACAAGGTGGGTTCGGTAAATATGCCTTACGTAACTGAGCGTTGGCCTGGTGGAATGCTAACCAACTTCCCCACTATTCGCAAGGCGGTAAAAAAGATGACTTCCATTGACAAGATGTTTGCTGAAGGAACCTTCACAAACCTTTCGAAACGCGAAAAACTTCAAATTACTCGTCAGCGTGCCAAGTTAGAGAAAAACTTAGGTTCAATTGCCGACCTAAACAGGCTCCCCGCTGCCCTTTTCGTAATTGATGTTCAGAAAGAGTACATTGCCGTTAACGAAGCTAAAAAGCTAAACATTCCGGTATTTGCAATGGTTGATACCTGCTGTGATCCAACTCCAATTGACTTTGTGATACCAGCTAACGACGATGCATCAAAATCTATCTCTCTTGTCCTCGACACAATGGTAAAAGCCATTCAAGAAGGATTAGACGAACGCAAAAACGAAAAAGACAAAGACTCTCAAGAGGCCGATGGCAATGCTGATGATAAGCCAACCCGCACAAGGGCTAGGAAAAGCGCAAAAACAGCCAAAGCAAAACCTGCTGCTGATGAAAAGAGCGAGCAAGTTGAAAGCAAAGAAGAGTCAGACGACAAAGAATAATTTCTAGAAACAACATAAAATACAAAACGATGTCTGAAGTTAAAACTGCCGATATAGCCAAACTCCGTAAGCTAACCGGAGCTGGTATGATGGATTGCAAAAAAGCACTTCAAGAATCAAATGGCGACCTTGATAAGGCCATTGAGCTAATTCGCGAACGCGGAAAAGCCATTGCCAACAAGCGTGCCGACCGCGAAGCTAGCGAAGGTGCAGCTCTTGCAGCAACTACAGCCGACAAAAAAGTAGGTGCTGTTGTTGTACTAAACTGCGAAACCGACTTTGTGGCTAAAAACGAAGATTTTGTTGGCCTAACCAACAAAATTCTTAATGATGCACTTGAGAATAAACCTGCCGATTTGGAATCACTTAAAGCGCTTACAATTGATGGTCGCCCAATTGCCGACCTAATAATGGATCAATCGGGTGTTACTGGCGAAAAACTTGAACTATCGTACTACGATATGCTTGAAGGTGGTGAGGTTGTTCCTTATATCCACCCAGGCAACAAGTTAGCAACTATTGTTGCTTTCAACAAAGGTGGATTCGACGAGCAAGTTGGTAAAGATATCGCGATGCAGGTAGCTGCTATGAATCCTGTTGCTGTTGATAAGGACGATGTTTCTAAAAAAGTTCGTCAGCAAGAGATCGAAATTGGCCGTGAGCAAGCTCGCCTCGAAGGCAAGCCAGAGAATATGCTCGATAAGATTGCTCAGGGTAAACTTCAAAAATTCTACAAGGAAAGCACGCTGCTTAACCAAGATTTTATTAAGGATAACAAGACAAACATTGCTGGTTACCTTAAAGGTGTAGATGCCGACCTTAAAGTATTAGGATTTAAGCGTATTTCGCTTAACGCATAATTTTACACTCTTACAAAAAAAGCTACCAATATTGGTAGCTTTTTTTTTGCTCGTTCCGCTCATTTACTATAATTTGCCAACCTATATGCAAAAAATCCTCATATGAAAGCAAAAACACTAGTTCTCACAATCATCCTCACCGCAATTATTACCAATTGCTTATACTCGCAAACAAAGCCAGACATTGTATTTTCTGAGTATCGAGAATTACCAGCCGATACAGCCTGGTACTTACCATACAGGTTAGTAAATGAGCAAGAATACGAAAAGGCACAGCAAAACTTTGAATTAATCCAAAGCAATTACCTTGAGCAGGAAAACTATAAAGATTATCTTTTCATTTCAAACCTATATTCATACTGGATTTACACTCATCGATTTAGAGACAAAGCAAAAGAAATTTTACTAAATGCTATAAACACATCAAAAGATTACTTAGGTACAGGGCATATTGAGATGCTAGTGGCATATTATAACCTGGCAATACTAGAATCAAACATCGAAGACAAGCTACCTTGGTATCAGAAGTTTTTGAGCAACTACAATAAAGAGGCATACCCTAGATTTGGGTTTATTATAAACCGCGACTTGGGCTCCAGATACTATAAATTAGGTGAATATAGCAAAGCATGGCAGCATTGGGATTTTTGCCTTACCGATTTCAACGCCCCATCACCATGGCTATCTGATTTATATGTTGCAATTGGTACCGATATAGCAAGCCACGACCTTGAGATGGCCATTGAGTACCTTACCAAGGGCATTGACCTAATAGACACAACTAAAAACGACGTTGGCCTTGAAATAATACTAAATGGTAACATTGGCAGGTATTACC
>CAZTFJ010000213.1:0-5483 GCA_964612255.1 uncultured Rikenellaceae bacterium
TTGTTCAATCATATGAACCGGTACACGGATGGTTCTGCCCTGATCTGCAATAGCCCGGGTGACAGCCTGCCGAATCCACCCGGTTGCATAAGTACTGAATTTATGACCGCGGCGGTAATCAAATTTTTTGGTTGCCCGAATCAGTCCGATGTTACCTTCCTGAATCAGATCCAGGAAAGGAACACCGCGTCCCATATATGGCCAGAGCCTCAGCCCGAGAGCGTTTTTCTGAAGAAGATAAAGAGGGTTTTTAAAACTGGGTGCGTAAGGCATACGGCCCCAACTGGCAGACCACTGCAACGAGTTGCCATTTGTGGTGGTAGTGGTGCCGAGTTTATTGGCAATGCCATAGCAGCGCAGGCCGATATTTACATCACTGCCGACGTGAAGTATCATCAGTTTTTTGATGCCGACAATAAGTTGATAGTGGCCGATGTTGGACATTTTGAGAGCGAACAATTTGCTTTAGATATTTTTTATGAACTACTTACAAAAAAAATTCCTAATTTTGCAGTCTTAAAATCAAACGTGAAAACCAATCCAATTAACTACTTATAATAAGGTATGGTAGCAGAAAAAAACAAAACCTCAGAGGTGAGCGAGATGCCAGTAGAGGAGAAACTCAGAATTCTTTACGAACTCCAACAGATTGATTCCAAAATCGACTCAATTAAAACCCTACGGGGAGAGTTGCCCCTTGAGGTGCAAGATTTAGAGGATGAGATTGCTGGTCTCGAGACTCGTATTGCAAACCTGAAAACCGACGTGGAATCGCTTAACGAGCAGGTTGCAGAAAAAAAGATTGAGATTAACAATGCGCAGGGCCTTATTGCCAAGTATGAGGAGCAGCAGAAGAACGTACGTAACAATAGGGAGTACGACTCACTTTCGAAAGAGCTAGAGTTCCAAACCCTTGAAATTGAACTGTGCGAAAAAAGAATTAAGGAGTTTACTCAGCAAATTAAGGATAAGAAGGAACTTATTCAGCAGGCAGAGACCTTGCATGGCGAGCGTTCGGGCGATTTGCAAAATAAAAAGGCCGAACTCGAAAGTATTGTTCAGGATACCCAGAAGGAGGAAGATGAGTTGTCGCGTAAGTCTGAGGCCTACCAGGAGATTATTGAGCCTCGCCTTTTAACGGCTTATAAGCGTATTCGTGGTAATGCCCGTAACGGTTTGGCTGTTGTTACCGTTCAGCGCGATGCGTGTGGTGGTTGCTTTAATAAAATCCCACCTCAGCGCCAACTCGATATTAAGGCACGCCGAAAAGTTATTGTTTGCGAGTACTGCGGACGAATTCTAGTTGACGATGCTTTCTCCGATGAACCAATGGATTAGCATTTGAATAAAGGCATATAAAAAATGGGAATCTTACTGATTCCCATTTTTTATATGTGTAACGAACTTGTTTTCTACCAGCTGCCGCCAGCTCCTCCGCCACCGAATGAGCCTCCGCCTCCACCGCTAAAGCCACCAAATCCGCCAAAGCTGCCCGAGCCGGAGCTGAAACTGCCAAATCCACCGCTGCTTCTTCCGCCCGATAGCATTCCAAGCGCAACCCAAAGGGGGATATTATGACCAATTGACCTGCCTTTTGTGCGTCTTACATTCACCATTATGACAAGGAAAAGAGTTATAAAAATGATAAAGGGTAGCACAAACATTAATCCACCTTCGCCCATATAACCTTCGGCCGAGTACTTACCCGATGCAAGGTTTATCATGGTGGTGGTAGCCCTGTTAAGCCCACGGTAATAGTCCTCCTGTTGGAATGCAGGAATCATCTCTCTTTCAACAATCCTTTTGGCTAGTGCATCGGGAATTACATCTTCCAAACCATAACCGGTGGCAATAAATGCTCTTCCGCGCTGGTTGCCAATTCGTGGTTTAATTAGTATTACGGCACCATTGTTTTTACCCTTTTGACCAACGCCCCAACTTTCGCCAATGCGAGTGGTGTAGTCGGCCACTTCGTATCCCTGCAAATCGTTTACGGTAATTACATAAATTTGGGTCGATGTGGTATCGTGGTATACCTGCAACTTTTGTTCAAGGCGTTGTAGCTCTTTTGGGTTTAGTATTCCTGCAAAATCGTTAACAAGCCTTGGTGGCTGCATTGGTTTAGGCAGTTCTTGCGCTAGGGAGCCGCTAAGGGTTAACGCAGTTAAAACAATGGTAAGTATGTGTTTAATTTGTTTCATAAGTTTTACTATTTGCCAAACGATATTTCGTTGGGTAATTCGTTAACATCATCCTTTTGGTATGGGAAGTGCTCTTTTAGCTTTTGCCCAGCAAGGGCAATGCCTTTGGCTAGCCCCATGGGTATGTTGTTTTTTGCAAAGTATTCCACCATAAGGGTTTTTACCTCTTCCCAAAAGTTGTTTGGAACAACAGCGTTTATACCTGCATCGCCAATAACGGCAAATTTCCTGTCGGATAGCGACAGGTAGAACAAAACCCCGTTGCGGAGTTCTGTTTTGTGCATTTTTAGCATGGCAAACACGTCGGCAGCTCTGTCTAGCACATTCCCTTTACAGGAGTTCTCAATGTGTACCCTTATTTCGCCCGATGTATTAAGTTCGGCTTCGCTTATGGCGGTTTCTAAAAACTTTCTTTGGTCTAACGTTATAGTATTTTGAGGCATAATAATTTCGTTTTCAGTTCACATCCTAATTGCTAAAGTCGACCTTTGGTGCTTGCTTGGCTGCTGGGTCGGCCTCGAAGTAGGCTTTTTTCTCAAACCCAAACCAACCAGCATATATTACCCGAGGGAATGAGCGGATATACGAGTTGTAGGTTTGTACCGACTCGTTAAACTTTCTGCGCTCAACAGCAATCCTGTTCTCTGTGCCCTCGAGCTGTGCCTGTAGTTCTAAAAAGTTTTGGTTGGCCTTAAGGTCGGGGTAGCGCTCTATAGATACTAACAATCGCGAAAGGGCGCTGCTAAGTTCGCCTTGCACTTGCTGGAATTGTTGAATATTTGACTCGTTAAGGTTTGTGGGGTCAATGGTTACCTGTGTGGCTTTTGCCCGTGCTTCAATTACTTGTGTAAGGGTTTGTTGCTCAAAATCGGCATAGCCCTTAACCGTGTTTACCAGGTTTGGTATTAAATCCATTCTGCGTTGATAAACGTTTTCAACATTTGCCCATTGTGAGGTTACGCCCTCGTCAAGCGATACCATTTTATTATACCCACAGCTGCTGAAAATGGGGATTAGCAGAATTAGGGAAAGGATGTATAAAAGACTTTTTTTACGCATAGCTACATGTGTTTATAGTTGTTATTATTTTTTTGATTTAACATCCTTGGCACAGCAAAAACTATGCAAGGTCATCTCATAATTTATTCAAATATCGCCTTTAAAATTGTAACTTTGAGGCCATAAAATAAAATTCACTAAAAAATTATGGCTACAGATAATTTCAAAGAACTTGTTTTGCAGGGAATCCCCGATGATTTGCCACCTGCAAAGGCTTGGGATAACTCGGTAAACCATGCCCCAAATCGCAAGAAGATTTTAACCGATTCTGAAAAGAAGTTGGCTCTAAAAAATGCCTTAAGGTATTTCCCCGAGAAACATCACGCCATTTTGGCAGAAGATTTTGCCAAGGAGTTAAATGAGTATGGCCGAATTTATATGTATCGCTTTAGACCCGATTATAAAATAACCGCTCGTAGCATACATGACTTTCCCCACAAGTCGGTTCAGGCAGCATCGATAATGCTTATGCTGAGCAATAACCTGGATTATGCCGTAGCTCAGCATCCCCATGAACTAATTACATATGGGGGCAATGGCGCTGTTTTTCAGAACTGGGCTCAGTACCTGCTTGCCATGAAGTATTTGGCCGAAATGACCGATGAGCAAACCCTAGTTCTATACTCTGGTCATCCCATGGGTTTATTCCCTTCGCATAAGGACGCACCCCGTGTGGTAGTTACCAATGGTATGATGATTCCGAACTACAGTAGCAAGGACGACTGGGAACGTTTTAATGCGCTGGGTGTTACGCAGTATGGCCAAATGACCGCTGGCTCGTTTATGTACATTGGGCCGCAGGGTATTGTGCATGGTACAACCATTACCGTTTTAAATGCTGGTCGTAAACGCCTAAAGGATGGCGAAGCTGATTTAAGTGGGAAACTTTTTATATCGTCGGGATTAGGCGGAATGTCTGGAGCTCAGCCAAAAGCAGGTGTGATTGCGGGTGTGGTTAGCGTTATTGCCGAAATTAATCCTAAAGCAACTCAGGTTCGCCATGAGCAGGGGTGGGTTGATGAAGTGTACGACAATTTAGATAAGCTGATACCAAGGATTAAAGAGGCCATGAGCAACAAGGAGGCTGTTTCCATTGCATACCAAGGCAATGTGGTTGACCTTTGGGAAAGGCTTGCCATTGAAGATATTGCTGTTGATTTGGGTAGCGACCAAACATCGCTGCATAACCCATTTGCCGGTGGATACTACCCTGTAGGGCAGTCTTTTGAAGAATCGAATAGGATGATGGCAGAAAATCCTGAACTTTTTAAGGAGAAGGTTTACGAAACTTTGCGTCGTCATGTAAAAGCCATAAATACGCTTACCGAGCGTGGAATGTACTTTTTCGATTACGGCAATGCTTTTCTGTTGGAGTCGAGCCGTGCTGGTGCCGATATTATGGCAGATAATGGTAAGTTTCGCTACCCATCGTACGTTCAGGATATTATGGGGCCAATGTTTTTCGACTATGGGTTTGGTCCGTTCCGCTGGGTTTGTACCTCTTCCGATCCAACCGACTTGGAAACCTCGGATCGTATAGCACAGCAGGTTTTAGAGGATATTGCCAAAACTGCCCCAAGCGAAATTACAGGGCAGCTCCAGGATAATATACACTGGATTCGCGAAGCAGGTAAAAACAAGCTGGTAGTGGGTTCGCAAGCGCGAATACTATACGCCGATGCTGAAGGCCGCATAAAAATTGCCGAGGCATTTAATAAGGCAATTCGCGAAGGAAAAATTTCGGCACCCATTGTGCTTGGTCGCGATCATCATGATGTGTCAGGAACAGACTCGCCATATCGCGAAACCTCAAATATTTACGACGGTTCTAGTTTTACTGCCGATATGGCAATACATAACGTTATTGGCGACTCTTTCCGCGGAGCAACTTGGGTATCAATCCACAACGGTGGTGGTGTTGGTTGGGGCGAGGTGATTAACGGCGGGTTTGGAATGACCCTCGATGGTTCCGACGATGCCAACCGTAGGTTACATATGATGCTACATTGGGATGTAAACAATGGGATAGCCCGTAGGAGCTGGGCGCGCAACAAGGAGGCAATTTTTGCCATAAAACGTGAAATGGAGCGTACACCAAACCTTAAGGTTACTGTACCTTACATTGCCGACGATTCTATAATTGACAAAGCTTTAGGGTAGTCTGAAAATTTACACTCAACTTTAAGCCCGCCTCAAAGCTGGCTGTTTGTGTTTTATAAAGAA